>CAYPVN010000251.1:0-2516 GCA_964414155.1 uncultured Chitinophagales bacterium | reverse complement strand
CGGACACAGAAGAAATCGTCGGGAAAGGTGATGCGGAGCTCTGCCTACGTGCCCGGTCAGCCGCAGCCGATGAGTGCCCAGTCCGGCGTGCTGTTGCAAACAGATATTCCTGCCGGAGCTTCCCTCCAGGCGCCGCCGAAGAGTTCTGTGATGCGTTACAGTATCATCGCAACGGCTGCTGTTGTGGTTCTCGGGGTGGCTGCCTGGTTCCTTCTTTCCCGCTCGGGCCTGACTGTGAATCCTAACATGACGACCCGCGTGCTTCAGGTCCCGTTCACCCAGTATTCCTATCCAAGCCTCTCGCCCGACGGTAAATGGATCGCCTTCCCAGCCGCCGATGCAAGTGGCAAATGGGATATCTATTATATGCACGTCAATGGGGGCGAGCCCCGGAAAATCACTTCCGATGCAACAGGGTTCATTCAACAGTCCGTGAATATTTCACCGGACGGAGGAGAGATAGTGTATGATCGTCCCAACGAAGACAACACATCCGACGATGTTTTCTCCATATCTGCTCTCGGAGGTACGAGTCGAAGACTCGCGGAGAGGGGATCTTCACCTCAATGGAGACCCGATGGACAGAGAGTCGGCTTCATCCGCACCAACCGCCCGAGGCTGCGTTCGGAGTCCGGGAAAATGGAATTCTTGACAGTGGCCGCAGATGGATCTGACCTTCGACGTGAATTCATTGATTCATTGTTTGTTACCAGAAATTACCGTTACAACTTCTGTTGGTCGCCGGACGGGAAATCTATCGGGTGGATCCGGTCACAATCACCGCAGTCTCAGCTTCTTGTCGTCCACAACCTTGAAACGGGAGCAGAACAACTATTGACTCAAGGAGGTGAAAACCTTGATGCAATGGTGTGGACAGCACAGAACCGGATCATTTTCTCTTCGAACAGAGGAGGTAATACGAATTTGTGGACCATCCCCGCATCTGGCGGGGAGCCCGTTCAGGTGACAAAGGGAGCGGGTCCGGATATCGGGTTGAGCATCGCCGCGTCCGGAAACGATCTCGTGTACCTACAGCAGCAGCGAGTTGGTTTTATCTGGACTGCAAACATTGACGGTTCATCGCTTCGGCAGATCAGTTTCGATGAACGAGAAATTCAGGACGCTGTTTTCTCCCCGGACAGGAAGAGGATAGCGTTTGTCATGAACGACCCGGATCCGTTGACGAAGAAGAGTGATGTGTATGTAGTCGATAGGGATGGGAATAATCGCCGACGGTTAACGACCGGGAATCCTCCTACACGTCTTCCGGAGTGGTCAGCAGATGGGCGGAGGGTTGCGTACACAATTGAGCCGACTGGGCAGGGATCAGATACCGGGAATGCGCGAATTTACGTCGTCGACGTTGCCAACCCCGGTGCTCCCCGCAAGGTTGGTGAAAACCTCATTCTTATGTGGGTCGATGACGATCATATTCTCTCTCAGGGTGGGGTTCGTCCATACATCAATACTGTCTCGACGGCTACAACACGACGGTTCTTCACCGATTCCGTTTTGGTGTGGTCATTTGGGGATGGCCATCTTGGCTACTACGACCTGCGTTCCTCAACAAGAGGATGGTGGGTTACCGAGATTCAACCCATCGCGTTCGAAGAACTCATGAAACAATCGGGTGAAGTGGTTATGCCGGTCATCAAAGGTACCCCCCAGAAAGTAAGTCCTGCACCATTCCCGTTGCGGGCATCGACGAGCCGTCCTTCAGGTGCGGGCAATATCGTTCAGTCCGCCGGGGATGATAAGCTGCGACTGATATCCTTCATGGGAAAGAAAGAGGAGATCCTTTCGGGACGATTTCCCGGAATTGGAGGAGGGTCTATCGACTTGAGCCTCGACGGAAAAGAAGTCGTGTTCGTTGCGCCGCGGCTGAGCTCTAGGCTGGTTCTACTTGAGAATGTTTTCAAATAGCTCGAGAACGATGCAGAACCGTTGTTACTCCCATATATGACGAAGAGCGATGGCATTTACGCTGGAACTGGGGAAGCAGGCCCCGGACTTTACCCTGCCGGCGACTGACGGCAACACATATTGCCTATCCGATTTTGATGATGCAAAGACGCTGGTTGTTTTCTTCACCTGCAATCATTGTCCCTACGTTCTCGGATCAGACGAGGTGACCCGGCGGACAGCCGAGAAGTTTGCCCCACGCAGTGTAAAGTTTGTCGGCATCAACTCAAACAGCAAGCACACCTATCCTGAAGATGATTTTGAACATATGGTGAGGCGGATGAAAGCGCACAAGTTTCCCTGGCTCTATCTGTACGATGAACCTCAGGAGATCGCGCGGGCATATGGGGCATTACGGACACCGCATTTCTACATCTTTGACAGCAAGAGAAGTCTCGTCTATACCGGTCGCGGGGTCGATAGTCCGCGTGACACAACAAGAATGACTGTGAACAATCTTGAACGGGCACTGGAAGAGCATCTGGCAGGCAAACCGGTGAGTGTTCCTCTCACGAATCCCATCGGTTGCAACATCAAATGGGAGGGAAAGGATG
>CAYPVN010000250.1:0-2519 GCA_964414155.1 uncultured Chitinophagales bacterium | reverse complement strand
AGCAATCTTTGGAGAGATCGACGTGCGGGGAAGGCTTCCGGTTTCCGTGCCCGGCCTTTATGAATATGGGAGCGGCCTCCTCTATGCAAAGAGCTACTTGCGGAGGGACGATCCATCATTTGCAGGATTCGACCCGGAGAAACTCTCACGTGTTGATGCGATCATCGAAGAAGCAATCAGGGATTCCGCCTTTCCTTGTGCACAGGTGGCTATCATGAAGGATGGCATCCTTGCATACGAGAAGGCTTTCGGAACGTACACCTACGATTCTGCATCGAGAGAGATCGACGGAGGGACGCTGTTCGATCTCGCCTCGACCACCAAAGTGTTTGCGACAACCGCCGCTGTCATGAAACTATATGACCAGAAGAAACTCTCGCTTGATGATTCGGTTTCAAGATTTTTCCCCCAGTTTTCAGAGGGTTCGAAGAGAGCAGTGACGATACGACATTTGTTACTGCACACAAGTGGGCTACCCCCCTTTCGCAAGCTGTATGAAACCTGCACGACGCCGGAACAAACGCTCGACTCCATTCTTACTACGTCTCTTGTGGCAGCGCCCGGCGATTCAACAATTTACAGTGATCTTGGAATGATCGTCCTTGGCAAGATCCTTGAGAAGATCACGGGGATGCCGCTTTCAAACTTCGTGAGTCAGGAATTCTATCAGCCACTTGGCATGAATACCACCGTGTTCACTCCTTCAAAAGCGTTCGCCGCAACCATAGCGCCAACTGAAGTGGATTCAATTTGGAGGAAGACGCTTGTTCGGGGTTCGGTGCACGATGAAACTGCCGCGCTGCTTGGTGGCGTGGCGGGGAGTGCAGGCCTGTTCTCCACCGTCTCCGATTTAGCTATCTTCATGCAGATGATGATGAACAAGGGAACCTATGGCGGGAGACGATACCTGAGTGACAGCACTGTTGCAAAGTTTACGCGCCGTGAGTCGCCTCAGAGCAAACGAGCTTTTGGTTGGGACTTGAAGTCACTGCGTGGATCGAGTGCGGGCGATTTGTTTTCGCTGACCTCATTCGGTCATACGGGGTTTACAGGGACATCAGTGTGGGCGGATCCGCAGCGGAACCTGTGTGTGATCTTTCTGACGAATCGTGTATATCCAAGTCGGACGAACACAAAGATCGCAAAAGTACGGCCAGCGTTGCACGATGCAGTAGTTCAGGCACTCAGGAAGAGTACCGAGGGGACAATGAAGTCCTCGCAATAAGACGATACACTGTTTACCATCAAGGAGCAGAAATGGCAATCCCAAAATTCAAGAATGAGCCGCTGATTGATTGGTCGAAGGCAGCCAACCGGAGGAAACAGGAAGCGGCGATCGAGCGGCTTCGCTCGCAGTACGGCAAAGAGTATCCGAACGTAATCGACGGTGAACGCGTGTACTCACCGGAAAAATTCAATTCCTACAACCCGTCGAAGTCGACCGAGGTTGTCGGTGTGTTTCAGAAGGGAGACGCGGCGGCCGCGAAACGGGCGATGGATGTTGCCGTTGCAAAATTTGAAGAGTGGAAGAATGTTCCACCTGCGAAGCGGGCGGAGTTCCTTTTTAAGGGGGCGCGACTGATGCGCAAAAACCGCTTCGAGCTGAACGCAGCGGAGATCTTGGAGGTCGGGAAGACATGGCCCGAGGCCGATGCGGACGTCGCCGAGGCAATTGATTTTCTGGAGTTCTATGCCCGTGAGATGCTGCGCTATGGTGGCGAACATCCGGTGGTCAAAATTCCAGGTGAAAAAGGAAAGCTCGTGTACATTCCCCTTGGCGTCGGCGTGATAATTCCGCCGTGGAATTTCCCTCTCGCCATCCTCGCCGGTATGAGCACCGCTGCAATCGTTACAGGGAACACGATCGTGTTGAAGCCGTCAAGCGACTCGCCGCTTATCGGGTGGAAGTTCCTGGAGATTATGGAAGAGGTTGGCCTTCCGCCGGGCGTGCTCAACTTTGTTGCGGGTCCGGGCGGGGCCGTCGGCGACACACTGGTGACTCACCCGAAGACGAGGTTTGTCTCATTCACCGGGTCGATGGAAGTCGGCATACACATCAACGAGGTTGCAGCGAAGGTTCAACCCGGCCAAATATGGCTGAAGCGCGTGGTTGCCGAGATGGGAGGCAAGGATTCGATCATTGTCGACGAAAACGTGAACCTGGATGAAGCCGCTGCCGGAGTAACGGTGGCAGCGTTTGGATTTCAGGGACAGAAGTGTTCGGCCTGCTCGCGCGTGATCGTCCATGAAAAAGTGTACGACAAATTTGTTGACCTGCTCGCGAACAAGGCCGAGTCAATAACTGTTGGCGACGCGGCAGAGATGAGCAACTATATGGGCCCTGTCATCAACGGGAACTCGCAGGCAAAGATCATGCAATACATCAGCAAGGCAGTGAGTGAAGGGGGACGCGTAGTTGCCGGAGGATCCAAAGCAGGCCTGCCCGCCCGCCTGCCTCACAACCTTCTCCAAGTCGGGCAGGCCGAAGGGCGGTTCGGCCCGCAGGCGGGCGATGAAGG
>CAYPVN010000249.1:0-2548 GCA_964414155.1 uncultured Chitinophagales bacterium | reverse complement strand
TGCGCCCGGTCGATGGCTTATCGGAAGGAAACGGCTTGATGCGACAATCGTAGACAGCGAACTCTTCAAAGTCCATGAGAATGCTGAGCGGAAGCTTCGCTGACCATGCGTAGCGACGCAGTTGATAGGCAGGACTGACATCCTCCCGAACGTTGACCGACGGCTTCTTGGCTTCGACGAAGAACTTGCGTATGCCGCCAATGCGGAAAGAGTAGTCCGGCGCTTTCGTTGCAGTACCGATCTTGATGGCATCTTCGTGAACGACGTCCTTGTACGCTTCCGCGTGGCCCTGGCGGTTCTCAACGTCCCAACCGAGAGCGGTAAAGAACGGATCGAGGAACTCGCGGCGGACTTGTGTCTCGTTGTACTCGCCGGAGCGGAACGCATCCCGACTGCGGTCGAAACGTTCAACGAGTGATGAGATTTGGCTGGGTACGGCCATGAGACTGGCGCTCTGCTGATAGGATCGAAGCTACTACGGGCTTGAATGTATGGAAATAATACCGAAAGTCAACAAGGAGTCGCCCCACAAAAAATAACAAACCCCGCTCGGCGAACCGGGTGGGGTTTTGTGTTTGAAGATCTCATTCCTTTTGGGGTACGCTCTTCCATCTTCGTCGAATTCTTCCCAGAACATTCTCCACGTTTGCATACACTTCCTCGTTAGTGAAACGGAGAACCTTGATGTGATGTGTGCTTAGATAAGAATCTTTTATCCCGTCATGGGCTTTGGATTCGGGGGTGTCGTGTGATTCACCATCTAGCTCGATGCACAGCCGCTTGGATGGACAATAGAAATCCATCACATACGGACCGTAGCTGTGTTGTCTGCGAAACTTGTGCCCGTCAAGTTGACTCTCCTTGAGATAGAGCCAGAGCAATTTTTCGGCCGGTGTCGGATCATTACGGAGCTGTTTACGGCGGGACTTCAACGATATGCGGTTGTTTCGTTGCATAGCTACCTCTTTTTCGACCACCCCCTCACCCCCTCCTTGACTTAGCTAATGCAGTGAAAGGAGGGGGATCGTCCTGCGAAACTCATGGCTGCGGTTAAACGCCCCCTCCTCCCCTAGCCCTAAGAGTGTTAAGGAGGGGGACGGGGGGTGGTTAGACTGAGTCATCATTCGATTCCAACGGGAAATTCGCCGAGGCCGGATCCGAAGTCAAACACATATCGATACTCCACCCCCAGCAAATATGAAAGTGTTAATTGGATGCCCCGCACGTTTCTGTAGATCGGGAGTTGTGTGAAGATCCGCGCAGATGATGGTCCATCGCTGTACGTCAGCCCGGGCATGAGATCATGATATGTCCCGCCTGTTGCGATAAGTGTCCTTCGGTTGGAAAAATCCTGCTGGGCGAAGCGTGATCGGACAAGCAGCGATCCGCCCAAGCGATCTGTAAAATTGTACTCCCCTCCGAAACTCAGCACCACCTCATCACCAATCCGATAGCCGTCAAGGTTGGCCCCCGCATAGCGATACGTTGCAACGGCATACAAACGAAAACCGAGTTCCGGAAAACTTCGTAAGGCAAACGCCCATCCAATGAGCGCAGGAGCGCCGGTACCGGGCTGCAAGTCAATTGCCAGCTGTGCGCCGTTCTGTTCCTGCGTGTAACTTCCGGTCGGGAGGTTCGCGCCGCCACCGATAGCCAGTTCGAACGGCGATGCAATGGTGGGAACGACAACCTGATATTTGCCGAGCAGCAGGACATCCCGAACTCCGGACGCACTGAACGAAACCGTCTCGACAAACCTTCCGCTTCCTGTTCCACTTGTAATGGTAAGTTCACGTTCTTTCCCGCTGTACGTTATCCCTGCCAGCACCGAGAGCCGCTGAATCAACCCGTATTCCAGTTGCAGCGTGAAATATCCGACCGTCGCCGTTCTCTGCAGCGGGTCATCGATGCGCTTCGTTCCCTGATATGCCCGCGTCACCGAATTGAATTGGTAATTGGCCTGAACACTCAACGTCTTGTGAGGGAGGATTCCACTCTCAACTCCCCCGATGGACGAAGCGCCAACGGTGCAACACCCTTGGGACGAAGCTCGTTCGCTCAGCGAAGACAAAAGGCAAAACATGACGAGGAGTTTTGACAAACGGTTCACGGGGATTCTCTCGGGTAGGAATTACGGGTAGAAAATGAAAACGTCAATCCGTTGAGTCACACTGCCGCCTGCATTGTCTTTGACGGTAACCTCGACAAAATTCGGACCGGCACAGCAGAACGACGCGCTGAAGCGAACTTCTTCTCCTTCTCCAATAATATCTCCGGTTGACGCCCACCAACGATATGTGAGAGTACTATTGTCGGGATCGGTGGCTTCGCAACGGATCGATGAGCTTTCACCGACAGGAATCTGGGGAGGCGTGGCAGTCAATCTGTTAATAATCGGAGGACGGTTTCCTCCTGCGCTTACCGGGTCATCCGGAGGTTGAACGCATCCAACGAAAAAGCAGGTAATCAGAAGAAGTCCGGCGAGTCTCACAACTTCCTCCTGTCGTTCACTCAGAGCATCTCTTTGATAATCTTCTCAAGCGACTCC
>CAYPVN010000248.1:0-2555 GCA_964414155.1 uncultured Chitinophagales bacterium | reverse complement strand
TAACATCAGCGACTTCCGCAACGGCAGAAAGCGTGAGTATATCTTTTACTTCTGTGACAATCTTGAGTCCCGTCTGTTCTTTTGCCTTGCGCAAGAGGACAAGACCCTCTTCTTTCATCCCTTGAAATGTGTAGGGAGATGTTCTCGGCTTGAATGCACCACCGCGGAGGAATTTTGCTCCGGCTTCCTTCACCGCTTCGGCAGTGTGGATGAGCTGATCCCAATTCTCGACTGAGCAAGGTCCAGCGATGATTGCGAGCTCTTTGCCACCGATGATTTCACCATCGACATTGATTTCGGAATTCTCGGGCATGGCATCCCGGCCAACCAGCTTGTACGGCTTCGTCACGGGAATGGCTTCCTCGACCCCGGCCATCGTACTGAACATCTCGGGGTTCACCTTTCCTTTGTTGCCTGTGATTCCGATGGCCACGCGCATCGCACCCGGAATCTCATGCGCTTTATAGCCGAGCGCAGCAACCTTGTCCTTTACCCTGATGATTTCTTCCTTGGTTGCGCCGGGCTTCATCAAAATTAACATACTGGCTCCTGTTTGTTCCTAAACATTCCTGATCGCTGAAAAGAATTGCCGGATGCGCGACTTATCTTTCTTCCCCGGTGAGGACTCGACGCCGCTGTTGACATCAACCGCGTAGGGATTTACCACACGGACAGCTTCGGAAACGTTCTCCGGCGTAATGCCTCCGCTAAGAATAATGCGGCCGTAGCGCTTCGCATCTACTGCAACCTGCCAGTCGAATATCCTGCTTGTGCCACCGTGTTGACCATTCACGAACGTGTCAAGAAGATACGCCGATGTTTTGTAATGTCCAAGCATCTTTATATCGAAATCGTGCCCAACGTGGAACGCTTTGTACACAGGAATTGAATATCCTTCGGCGTCCCCGGGTTTCTCATCCCCATGCAACTGCAGACAACCGATGCCGGTTATTCTGATCACGTCAAGAATTTTGTTTCGGGGCGCGTTCACGAACACTCCCACTGCTGCCACAAAAGGTGGCAACGTCTTGATAATCGACTGTGCAACGTCAGGCTCGATGAACCGCGGACTTGATTCTGCAAAGATAAACCCCAATGCATCCGCTCCTGCTTCGACTGCATCATCTGCATCCTGCTGTCGGGTGATGCCACAGATTTTCACCTTCATAACGACACTCTCGCCTCGTTTGCAATCAACTCTGCGAGAGCTTTGCCTGGGTATTCTGCCCGCATAAATGTCTCACCGATAAGCACGGCATGGATCCCATTGCTCATCAGCCGATCGAGATCCTCGCGGGAAGTGATCCCACTCTCGCTTACCACAACGACATCGGATGGTATGTGTCTCCTCAGTCGCAGCGACGTCGATAGATCCGCTTCAAATGTTGTCAGGTCTCTGTTGTTGATCCCGACGATCTTCACCAGCGAGAAATCCAATGCATCGACCTCGTCCTTATTGTGTACTTCAACGAGGCACTCGAGCCCAAGCTCGCTCGACGTCGACACGAAGTCACTGAGTTGACGCGGTTGAAGTGCAGCGGCAATCAGGAGAATCGCATCAGCGCCGCAGGCTTTCGATTCGTAGATCTGATATTCATCAATAATGAAGTCCTTGCGTAAGACCGGTATCGGAACAGAATCCCTCATATCCCTTATGTACTCGAGTCGACCCTGAAAGAATTTGAGATCTGTGAGAACGGATATCGCACTCGCCCCGGCCCGGACATATTCCTTTGCGATCTCAAGAGGATTGAACTGCTCGCGCAAAACTCCCTTCGAAGGGGAGGCTTTCTTGATTTCTGCGATCACCGCAAGTTGCTTGCCTCTCAAAGCCTCTGAGAGAGAGATCGTTTTCCGGTCGAAGTGGGGCATCTGTTTGAGGACACTCAGCGGAGCCGCCTTCTTCCGGGCCAAGACTTCCTCCTGCTTCTCAGCAAGTATTGTATCGAGGAAGTTCATGGTCTGTTTGTATACTCGATAAGTTCATTGAGCTTGGACAATGCTCGTCCGGAGTTAATCGATTCGGCGGCCATTGCCTTCCCCTCTTGAATTGTCTTCGCTTTGCCGGACACGTAGAGTCCGAATGCAGCATTGGCAATCACAATATCGCGGGATGGGCCCGGTTCCCGGTTTAACACGCGCAGGGCAATCTCGGCATTGGCTTCTTTCTCGCCACCCCGGATGCCCGAAAGCGGCTGAAGATCAAAGCCGAGTTCTCCTGGTGAAACAGAATAGCTGCGGATCATCCCGCCCTCATCAAGCTCCAGCACGGAGGTGTTGCTCGATAATGCGACCTCGTCCATGCCGTCATCACTGTGGACGAGGCAAGCGAAGCTTGTCTGCAATTGTTGAAGCGCCCCTGCCAGTTTCCCGGCAAGATGGCGATGAAACGTACCGATCAGCTGTCTCTTTACGCTGGCGGGGTTCGTAATCGGACCAACCATGTTAAAGATCGTCCTTACACCCAATTCAGTGCGGAGTTTTGCCACCGCTTTCATTGCGGGATGAAACAAGGGCGCAAACAGAAATCCAACACCAATCGCATTGATACACGA
>CAYPVN010000247.1:0-2560 GCA_964414155.1 uncultured Chitinophagales bacterium | reverse complement strand
TCGTACGCGGCGAGTCGCATTGCTTCTTGCTTCTGGAATGGATCAACAATGAGCACTCGGTGTACCTTGCGCAGCGCGTATTTCACCACAATTGCTTTCCATGGTGTCAGCCAAATACCATAGTTTATCTCCGGATATTTTGCCACATCCACTCCCCCAACGACTATTACAGATCGTTTACCAAAAAGCCGGGCGAAAAACACGACGAGAGCAGAATAAACGGAAGCGAACCACGTAAATGTAACGTCGGCGCGAATGATGTGTGCGGGGATGGTGAAAAGCGAAGTCCAGCCTCTGGTAATCAGATGGTCCACATGAAAATGCTTTTGAAGAATCTCCACGTCCTCACGGATGAAGGATGGAACGTGTGTGGAGGTGAACAGTATCTTCACACCTTAGCAAGCTGTGTTGTGAGTGAGGTGAGTGTGCATGACATGTGATGAAAAAAGATACAGGAAAGTCGTCTAACAAGCAATATATGCCGTTTTGCATTTCCAACACTGAATTGGTATATTAAGCAGGATTATTCCGAAAACCACCATGAGACGCGCTGCTCTCCTTACCATCTTCTGCATTGTTTTCATTTTCTCCGGATGCCTTACCGTTGAGTTCAAGGAATACACAATCAGGATGAAGAACGATCACTCCGGCGAGGCAACGATCCGGTTTGTAAACATCCTTTCTGAAGCCGACGACACGACGGATATCTCTGCGGACGATTTTCAGCAACTGATTGAGTTCTACATCGAGGGAAACCAACTCGAAAAGGATAATCCAGGATACCACAATGCGAAGAAACGATTGTACGAGCAAGATGGCGTTCTTGTGGGAGAGATAACATTCACATTTGACAGTCTCTCGGTGTTGCGGATATTCAAGTTCGACAAGGACAGTCCGTACATGTACTTCGTCGGACATCCTCTCTCCTCCGAACAGTTTGTTGAGTCCAACGGCACGTACGGACGCGATTGGATGCCGGTTGTCTTTTGGCCAAGAGACTCGAACGAACTCACCCTGAAAACCAAAGTAGTTTCGGAAGTCAGTCACCAGAGAAGCCTGTTAAAAAATTTCAAGCAGTGGCAATCGGCGGAATCAGGTCAAGGCATGCGACCGAACCAGAAGAAATAATAGTACATGGAGTTATGGCGTAAGAACCTCTACATTCTCTGGGGCACACAATTCCTCGCCATGATGGGGATGAACCTTGTTGTTCCCTTCCTTCCTTTCTTTGTCCGAGAATTAGGCATCACCGACCCGACCCAGCTTGCAATGTGGAGCGGGTTTGCTTTTTCAGGCACCTTCCTTTCAGCATTCTTCGCAACACCGTTTTGGGGAACGCTCGGCGACCGGCATGGGCGCAAGTTGATGGTCGTGCGCGCAATCTTCGGGCTGGCCCTGTCTCAGGTGCTCATGGGACTATCACAGAACGTCGTGCAGCTTGTCCTTTTCCGCATCGTTCAAGGAGTTATCAGTGGATTCATTGCGTCGTCTCTGGCTCTTGTTTCGACCAATACGCCAAAAGAGAAAATAGGCTACGCTCTTGGACTCCTCCAGTCTTCAACAGCCGCAGGCATGGTACTTGGGCCGTTTGTGGGAGGAGTACTGGCTGACCTTGTGGGTTATCGGGAGATCTTTTTTGTTACGGCTGCCCTCTGTACCATCGGCGGATTTGTTGTGTTGTTCAATGTGGTAGAGATTTCACGTGACCACGTCGATGGGAAAAAATTCTCCGTTCTGCAGAACTACAAGCTCATGTACTCCGATAAGCGCCTTCGGATCGTGGGATTGGCATTGGTTGTTGGCCAGGCTTCCGTGTTGATGATCGAACCTATTTTCGCATTGTTCATCGAGGGATTCAAGACGGACACACGGTATGTGTCATCGCTGGCCGGCGGCATCTTTTCCATCTCCGGACTCTTCATGGTCATCTCTGCACCCTGGTGGGGAAAACGGAACGACAGAAAAGGATACAAGAAGAATCTCTGCATTGCTCTGGCAGTCGTCGGAGTTGCGTATGCAGGTCATATCCTCGTTCAGAATCTGGTTCAGCTTGGGCTTCTGCGGGCATTCCTCGGCTTTGCGCGCGGTGGAGTGCTTCCCGCGCTGTATTCGCTGACAAGTCTCTATGCCCCTCCCGAACGACGCGGCGGCATAATGGCGATAGCGTCCAGTCTCACTCTCTTCGGCAACATGGTCGGTCCGATTATCGGCGGATTCGTTGCAGGACATTTTGGAATCAATACATCCTTCATCGTCAATAGCTTCTTTCTTGTAGCTCTGAGCTTCATTGTTTGGAAACATCTTCACATTGCTCCCCCTCCCCAGACTCTGGATGTTCTAGCCGAAAACGAGATTCAGGTTCCTCAAATATGATTGAATTTGCCTGACTGATTCTGTAAGTTGTACACGACTTCATAATCGGTCCCAACGACCTCCACGGGTCGACTCCTTAGACTCTGCAAACTCACAATGTCTCAACGAGAGCGGCTTTTTCTCTTAGACGGTATGGCTCTTGCCTACCGGGCATACTTCGCTTTCATTCAGCGTCCGCTTATCAATA
>CAYPVN010000246.1:0-2563 GCA_964414155.1 uncultured Chitinophagales bacterium | reverse complement strand
AAACTTGTCGCGTCAAAACTGGAAACCCAACTCACCATGGCTCAGCTCCAGGCTTTGCGGCTCCAGCTTCAACCTCATTTCCTCTTCAATACGCTCAACGCGATTTCCGGAACGATACTTGTCAGCAGGAACAAGGGTATAAAGATGATCGCACGGCTAAGCGAAATACTGAGGCATAATCTTGACCACGAAGCCTTCCAGACCATTTCGCTCAGAGCCGAGTTGCGGCTGCTCAAACTTTACCTTGACATCGAAAAAGTGCGGTTCGGAAAACGGCTATCAATCCACATCGACGTTGCCCGCGACACTCTCGACGCTTCCGTGCCGAGCTTCATCCTCCAGCCCCTTGTTGAAAATGCGGTCACTCACGGCATTGCGAAGAACGTTGGCCCTGGAACAATCAAGGTCAGTTCGCAGCGGCTCGGAAATAAACTTGAACTCACCGTGACAGATAACGGCTCCAACGCGAAACGGGAGACGGTGTCAACAGTGAGAGACGGTATTGGATTGTCGAACACGCGCAGCAGACTCAGCCATCTTTACGGGAAGGCGTTTGATTTCGACCTGCATCAAAACGATTCCGGCGGAATGACTTCCAGGATACTGATTCCCTGGAATCTGAATGGGCCTGAACACTGATGAAAAAAATTACCGCGATAATTGCAGACGACGAACCGCCCTCCTTAAGGGTGCTCAAACAAATGCTTTCGACCAACAAGAATGTCCGCATTGCAGCCGAATGCACAACAGGGCCCGAAGCGGTTCGAGCGATCGAAAGGATTAAACCTGACCTGGCATTCCTCGATATCCAGATGCCCGGGTGCAATGGATTGGAAATACTTGAGCGGATAAAGGTTGACAACCCTCCGATCACGGTTTTCGTTACGGCTTTCGATGAGTACGCCGTGAAAGCATTTGAGGCAAATGCCCTTGATTACATACTTAAACCCTATGACCAGGAGCGAATTGATACAGCCATCAACAAAGCGGCAAAATGGCTCCGTCAGGAAACGAAGAGTCGGCGCAAATCCTCCAAGGCATTCGTTTTTCATGAGGGGGAAAAGAATCACGCCACATTGCGAAGGCTGCTCATCAGGAAGGGAAACCGGATCCTTGTACTGAAGATTGATGAAATTGACTGGATCTCAGCAGCCGGCGATTACATAGAAATCCATATCAGAGAGGATATGCACCTCATGCACCGGACAATTGCAGAAATGCAGTCGAAACTCGACCCCCTCCACTTTCAAAGGATTCACCGGTCGACGATCGTGAACGTCGACCGTGTTGTTGAGCTCGAACCTCTCTTTCATCTCGACCATGCCGTCATTCTTAAGGGCGGCAAACGACTTACTCTCAGCAGAACCTACCACGACAACTTTTTTCAGGTTTTCTCGAAATGATCGGTTTTTGCTTTCAGGTCCTTTCCTGTCGGGATCAAAAGCACGTGCATCACGATGCCGTGATTGTTTTTCACTATCGAGCCTAATTCTGTCAGAGTGACTCGCCGTTCGACGGATCCCCTCTTCAACATCTTCTTGAGATTTTTGACCATCGCCCCAAGCCCTTAAGGCACGAACAACCGGATGGAGAGGTCAAAGGCGGTTATGTGGTCAATTCCAAGCTTAGGGTGTAATGCAGGGCGTCATCAGGAGGACAGTACCCAGTTGAATACCTTTGACTGCTTCCGTTGCAGCAATTCAGTGCTATGCGGTCGTTGTATTTATAGGTTTTAGGATTTCAACTTCTTGAGGAACTATCAACAATAACACACAACCTGTGTCCGTCTTTACCGAATGCTTAAACCCAGGTGGTGTGTACAGGTAATCACCGGCTGCGAATGTCACGTCTTCAATGATGCACCTTCCTTCCATCACAAACACTTCTTCTCCCCCAGGATGGTTGTGGTATGGGTATTCGCTCCCAGCCTCAAATTTCAAAAGGATGCTCGGTGATCTTTGCTGTTGCTCATCAAACCGCAGCACTTTTACAAATATCCCTCTTGTAGCGACCCCTTCTTCTTCCAGGGGCGTCCATTCAGCGGAATTGGTCCTTGTAACATGGTTCTGAAAGTCTGTTTTCATGTTTTACTGTCTCAGTTTGTTCAACAAGAGTTGTTCTTCAACGTATTTTCTGTGTGCAAGGCTTGTCATTTGCTCCAGCAAATCAAGCGAGGCAATGTAGGTCACCAGGTTACCGTTCGATGAGATAATCTTGCCGTCTTTCACGACAGATACTATTTTATCATCCATGACCATGAGCTTCGGATAACTTTTTTGCAGTTTCTCGGAACCTGAACAATATGTAACAACCTTTTTGTTGTCGGCTACCCCGGATGCACCCAGCAGAAATGCACCTGCACAATGGCTCGCGATGTAGTCTGTGGTCTGGTTCTCTTTCTTGATGAAATCAATTAACTCCTTGTCTTGTGTTTGCTTTTCAGGATCGTTGGAGCTTGGCACGACCAGCACATTCAGTTTTGGCGTCTTCTTTATGGTGTAATCCGGAAGCAGTTTTAGCCCTTCCTCGCTGATATAGATTCTGTCTGATTTAGCGATGAGGA
>CAYPVN010000245.1:0-2571 GCA_964414155.1 uncultured Chitinophagales bacterium | reverse complement strand
CATTTGTTCGAGCATATGATGTTTCAGGGCTCCGAACATGTTGCAGACGACGAGCACTTCAAATTGATTCAGGAGATCGGTGGAAGCCTCAACGGCTCCACAAGCGAAGACCGGACAAACTATTTCGAGACGGTGCCGAGCAACTACATTGAGTTGGCGATTTATCTCGAGGCCGACAGAATGGGGTTCCTTCTTCCTGCGATGACACAGCAAAAACTCGACAACCAACGTGATGTTGTGAAGAACGAACGCCGGCAGCGGGTGGACAATGTTCCGTACGGAACCGCATGGGAGAAAATCAACAAGGCGCTCTATGCGGAAAGCCATCCGTACAGTTGGCCGGTTATCGGGTACATGGAGGATCTTTCTGCGGCGTCGATGGATGATGTGAAGGAGTTCTTCCGCACATATTATGCGCCGAATAATGCCTGTCTCGTAGTCGCGGGAAATTTCGATCGTAACCAGACAAAGCAATGGATACAAAAATATTTCGATCCAATTCCCAAAGGGGTTGATATCGTACGCCCCAACCCCGGACTCGTCACATTGACAGAGGAAACGCGGATGGTGTTTGAGGACAGGGTTCAACTTCCCCGACTCTACCTTACCTGGCCCAGCGCTCCTGGGAATACGCGCGAGGACGCCGTCATGGACGTCATCTCTGAGATTCTCAGTTCAGGGAAATCCTCCCGATTGTACAAGTCGCTGGTCTACGAAAAGCAGATCGCGCAATCCGCAAGCGCGACGCAATCCACAAATGAGATTGGAAGCCAGTTCTACGTGATTGTGACTGCAAAACCGGGGATGACACTGACCGACATGGAGAGTGCTGTCAATGAAGAACTGGGCCTAATGTTAAAGGACGGTGTGACGGAAAAGGAAGTCCAGGCGGCGCTGAATAACCGTGAGGCGGATATCGTCAACAGCCGCTCCATGGTGACCCGGAAGGCCGATGGGTTGGCAATGTTTTACACACTAACCGGCGATGCGAACAACTACAACAAAGAACTTGATCGGTATCTGAATATTACGCCTGCCGAGGTGCTGGAGGTTGCCCGGAAGGTGTTCACAAACAATAAGATCGTACTTAGCATCGTTCCGCGTGGCAAGCCCGAGCTGGCTGCGGAACAAAAGAACATCAAGCGGAAGGAGAACGTAGAATGAAGTCCTTCGCATTTTCCTCAATCGCCATAGCATTTGGTGCAATCATGATTGCAACTTCAGGTTCAGCACAGGAAACCCTTGACAGAACAGTACGACCTCTTCCGAAACCAGTACCGAAAGTAGATCTTCCAGATATTCAGAAGGCAAAGCTTGCAAACGGATTGAACATCTGGCTCGTCGAGCACCACGAATTGCCACTTGTCGCGTTCAACCTCGTCATACAGTCCGGTTCGGATCACGATCCATCGGGCATGCCCGGTCTCGCCTCAACGACCGCGGACGTCATCGACGAGGGGACCAAAACACTGAATGCATTGCAAATCTCGGATGAATTGCAGTTCATCGGCGCGCAGTTTGGTGTTCAGTCCAACGCGGACGGAACGTTCATGACTCTTAGTACGCTCACAAAGCATCTGGACAAAGCGTTGAGCGTGTACACCGATGTTCTGACAAATCCGACTTTTCCGCAGAAAGAATTCGACAGGCTCAAGAAGGAGCGACTCACCTCTCTCCTTCAGCAGAAAGACCAACCTTCGACGATTGCTTCACTGGCTTTCAACCACATTCTTTACGGGTCGAACCACCCATACGGCAACAACTCGTCCGGTACAGAAGCCTCGCTCAACAGCATGACGCGGGAAGACCTTGAGAAATTCTATTCTTCGTACTACCGTCCCAATAATTCGACGCTCATAATTGTTGGAGACGCTACACTGAAGCAGATTACCAAGCGCTTGGAGGAAGCACTCAGCGATTGGAAGCCTGCTCCGATTCCGGTGGTGCCAATTCCGGCAGCTTCTGTTGCAGACCAGCGACGGGTGTATCTTATTGATAAACCCAGTGCGGCGCAATCCGAAATTCGGATCGGCTATCCGGCGGTTGCGCGCAACACTCCGGACTTTTTTCCAATTACCTTTATGAATCGCATACTTGGAGGTCAATTTACGAGCCGGCTCAATTTGAATCTCCGCGAAAAGCATGGCTTCACGTATGGGGCTCGTACCGGGTTCTCATTCAGCAAGCAACCGGGACCATTCGTCGCAAGTGCAGGAGTAACCACAGCGAAAACCGACAGTTCATTGCGCGAGTTCTTCTACGAAATCGACAACATGCACGGTTCGGGAGTGACTGCTGACGAGCTTGATTTTGTGAAGAAGGGGCTCAGCGGATCCTTTGCCCTGAGTTTCGAAACTCCTGCTCAGATCGCAGGTGCGCTGCAAAATATCGTTCTCTACAATCTCCCCGAAAACTACTACGAACAGTACCTGCAGAATATCGACAGGGTAACGCTGGCAGAGGTGAATCAAGCATCGAAGAAGTATCTTGATTCGTCTCGGATGGCTGCCGTGGTGGTAGGAGATTTGAAGGTGATTAAGGATGATGTGCAGAAATTGAATCTCGGCGAAC
>CAYPVN010000244.1:0-2582 GCA_964414155.1 uncultured Chitinophagales bacterium | reverse complement strand
GCGGCGGTGCCTTGGATGGGCATGTTGATCGCCTGCCGCTCGGCGTTGCCGCGCACATTCTGGTTTCTGCTGTTGATGTCGGGTAGGTAGCGCCGTCTACCAAGTAACGTGCTGACATATCCGGTGCGCTTTGCCGTTGCAATGGTGTCGTTGATGTATTGCTTGACTTTCGGGAAGCGGTCGAAGTACTTTATGATGATCTCCTTTGCCTCTCCCTGACTTATCTCCAGCCGATTTGCGAGACCGAACGGGCCGATGCCATACATGATGCCAAAGTTCACCTCCTTGGCCTTGCGACGCATATCCCTCGTGATCTCACCCGAATCCACCCCAAAGACTTTCGCAGCAGTTGACGTGTGGATATCCTCCTTGTTGAGGAACGCGTCCACCAATCCCTGATCGCCAGAAATATGAGCCATCACCCGCAACTCAATCTGGGAATAATCGGCTGACAATATCAGAGTATCGTTGCCTCCTGCGACGAATGCCTTGCGTATCGCGCGACCGAGTTCAGTTCTGATGGGAATGTTCTGAAGATTGGGATCGCTCCCTGAAAGTCTTCCCGTTGCGGCCACCGTTTGGTTGAATGATGTGTGGAGCCGTTCCGTTTTTGGATTGATCAGCACCGGCAGCGCATCAATGTACGTCGACTTGAGTTTCGTGAGCTGGCGGTAATCAAGCAGCTGCTCGATGATGGGATGTTCGCCACGGAGGGATTCGAGCACGTTCACATCGGTCGAGAAGCCCGTCTTCGTCTTGCGCACCGTGCGGAGCTTCATTTTGTTGAAGAGAATATCGCCAAGCTGCTGCGTCGAATTGATGTTGAATGTTTCCCCTGCAAGTTTGTGAATATCCGCCACGAGAAGGTCAAGCTGCCGCTCAATGTCTTTTGACATCGTTGCAAGATAGCCTTTGTCTAATCTAATCCCTGCGAATTCCATTCGGGCCAGAACCGGTATCAGAGGAAACTCCACTTCCTCACAGAGAGAAAGAAGCTCAAGCTGCTTCAGCATTGGCGCCTGATGCTGATACACTCTCATCGTAATATCAGCGTCCTGGGCAGAATAGTTGGTGATGGCATCGAGCGGTACTTCTGTGATATGCTTTTGGCTTTTTCCCTTGCCGACCAGCTCTTCGAATGAGATCATCCTATAGCCGAGATACCGGAGTGCAAGAGCGTCGAGGTTGTGTTGGCCGTCGGCGCGGAGGACGTAGCTTGCCACCATCGTGTCGAAGGCAACGCCAGCGAGATCAATACCATAACTCTTAAGCACGAGCATGTCGTACTTGATGTTTTGGCCAACCTTTTTGATGGCGGGGTTCTCGAAGATTGGTCTCAGTTTTGAAAGCACAACCGTTGCATCAAGCGCGACGTCAGTGTGGTTGGTGATGGTACTGGTTTCCGTCCCGGCAAATAGCTCGCCGGCCCTGTCTTCTTTTTTTGAATCAGCCTTGACGGGAATATAAAACGCCTCCCGTTCCTTTATGCAGAAGGAGAGACCCACCAACCCTGCAACCAAAGGGTTGGTATCTGTTGTCTCTGTATCGAACACAAACACTTCCGCGTCATTAAGCCGTGCGCGAAGCTTGTCAAGCGCGTCGAGGCTGGTGATGCACTGATATGAGTGTTCATCAGCAGAGATATCGGTTGTGTCAAGATCCGCCGGATTGAACGCCAGATCGGGATCCTCAACTGCCGGAGGTGGAGTCTCTTTCGACTTTGCCGGAGTGTCGAATGGTTCAGTTTGACGAAGCTTGCCGGCAAGAGCCTTGAACTCAAGCTCCCCGAACAACTTAATAAGAGCGGAAGTATCACGTCGGGCAGCCCTTAGTTCATGAAAGTCGATGTCGAGAGGGACTTCAGTGTGGATCGTGACAAGCTCCTTTGAAAGGAAAGCCATGTCTTTGTTTGCAATCAGCTTCTCCCGAACTCCCTTTTGCGGTATCTCCTGAACATGCTCGTACAGGTTCTCAAGGCTGCCGTACTTCTGGATCAGTGGGATCGCGGTCTTATCGCCGATACCCGGCACGCCCGGAACATTATCGGATTTATCGCCAATCAGAGCGAGCACGTCAATGACTTTGTCCGGCGTAACGCCGAACTTCTTGAGAACCCCCTCCTCCTCGACAATTTCCACGTCCGCGCCGGTTTTCCCCGGCTTGAACATCTTGATGTACGATGAAATCAGCTGCATGAAATCCTTGTCGCCGGTGACCATGTAGGTTGTCACCTTTTCCTTTTCAGCGCGGCGGGCAAGTGTACCGATGATGTCGTCCGCCTCGTAGCCCGGCACCTCTATCAGGGGCGTGTTGAAAGCACGCACAACCTCCTTAAGCTTCTCCATCTGCGTAGCCATATCCTCCGGCATCTTCTGTCGCGTGGCCTTGTACTCCTTGAACATCTTGTGCCGGAACGTCGGCTCCTTCGTATCGAACACCACGGCTACGTGTTCCGGCTTCTCGTCCTCGAGAATTTTCATCAGCGCAGTGACGAAGCCATAAACGGCGCTGGTGTTGACACCCTTGCTATTGATAAGCGGACGCTGAATGAAAGCGAAGTATGCCCGGTAGGCAAGAGCCAT
>CAYPVN010000243.1:0-2596 GCA_964414155.1 uncultured Chitinophagales bacterium | reverse complement strand
TCACAATCAATCCATACCGCGGTGACATGGATACCAACAGGGAGAAGATCGACAAAGGAGATCCCGACAAGCCGGCCTTCTTGAGAAAAATTATGGACTGAGTGGGAAGATCAGATAGTTCGGCGGGCAGGGCCGCCTTCTTGAGAAAGATAATGGACTGACGTCCGGAGGTGTAGAGAGGCGTTCCAGGCTAGATCACAAGTGCAAGTTGAAAATGGGGGTCGTGAATTGCTGTTCCCCACATAGGTGGTGGGTTGCAAAACATGCGTTGATGGTGGCTGCATTCCCGGTCGTCTTTGCTGCTTGCAGGGATAACGCGGTCATATTCAATCGTGGGAACCCTTGCCCCGCGTATACGCAGACAGCTCCGTCGCCCTACCATAGTCCGGTCTGGTTTTCGAATGGCCAGATCATCGGTTTCAACTACACACCGGTCAAGAAGATAACATATCTGAACAGTACGAGCTGCGAAGGCTTTTACGAGTTCATAATAGACTCCACCGGCTTCTGGCTGATGAACACCGACGGGTCGAACTTCCGCCGCATCTTTCCGGATACACTAACCACTCCCGACTGGTCTCCTGATGGGCAATGGCTTGCGTTTTCCCGCGCTATCATCGGGCTTGGGATCTTCAAGATGCGATTCACCGGTTTCGAGTTTGATACGACAACAATAATCCAACTCACCGGAAGCGGAAACTCCCTGTCTCCGACGTGGAGTCCCGATGGACAATGGATTGCGTACGAGTCCAATGATGGTGATCCGAACGGCAAGTTCGGGATTTGGAAAATGAGAACCGATGGATCGGGAAAAAGAAAGCTCAGCCAGTCGGGAAGTGGTGAGGAGAGACGACCGGATTGGTCCCCCAACGGTGTATCGATCACGTATCAGCGTGAGCTGGTCGGTGGCATTGTGGAAATCTTTGTCATGGACACAGCGGGAACTTCCTCGCAACGGCTGACACTCGACCAGCGTATTAATACCTCGCCAAAGTACTCACCCGATGGCACACGAATAGCGTTCCTCACTCGGGGGCCCACAGGTACGGATGATGAACTGGTAAGAATGAACAGTAACGGGTCTTCATTTTCGGAACGAGTTGCCAGTGCAGCGCGAGGCCCCTTCTCATGGAACCCGACCGCCGATGCTATCTGCTATACTTCGTATCACTTGCGAGATTACACTTACAACAACGGAACGTTGTGGATCGCCAATCTAAGCACGGGACAGAATCGGCAGGTGACGTTCAACGTAGAAAGACCGTAAAGCAGATTATCTCGGGGAAGCAACAAGAAAAGAGTATACATGCGATTCCGGCGTCAATCCGGAAAAGGACGGTAATTGTTCTGTGGCAACAAGCCGGTACTCGCCCTGCTCGGAGAAATAACTTGTTTCAATGCTGATATGAATCATGTCCAGAGATTCATTGTGGTGCAAGGGCTTCGGCGAATCCGAAAATTTTGTAGTTACCCCCAAGGGGGATATCAGGCTAACAGAGTATCGCACCGACTCTATTGATCGCGGAACGTAAATGGCACATTCTACAAAATCAAAACCGGAAGGGTTTAGTCTTGGCTGCTGATCTTGCTGGTACGAACGCACTTGAGGTGAATACTCCAGCAGCAGTTCAACACGACGTTGGACCTGTGTCGGAGGTCGTTGTGCAATAGAGGGAACAGTTTCCTCCCTGCCCCAGAAAAAATAAACAAGTGCCGCACAAAACACTGCCGTGACCACAGCAAATGAAACAACATACCTGTTCTTCAAGGATCTGGAAAACTCTTTAAGCATTTCCCGAATGCCGAGGGAACGGATTCCCGATCGTTGCTCTTGATGCAACGCCTTCGGGTAGGTCTCACGAATCAGGGCGATCTCATTCTGACAATCAAAACATGCTTGCACATGCCTCTCGAATGTTCCGCGTTCTGATTCCGTCGATCTTCCTTCAACATAATCGAGGATTTCTTTTGCCGATGGATGTGCTACACTGTACGCCCGGGCCGGGAGTTGTGCCTTTCTCCAGAACTTAAGCTCGTCTCGTAGTTCGGCGGATTCTGACAATGCCTTTCCGACAGCTCGCTTTTCGGTCTCAGACAACGTTCCCGCCACATAGAACGGGAGAAGCTTCCTAAGTTCCGAGAGATCCATTGTCAAGTCAGTGTCCTCCCACGTACGCTTCTTCTACTTGATAGTCGCCAAAAAACGAAAAAAGTATCAGGAAATCCTCGTTCGTATTTCTACCGCTTCCTCCTTACACCGAAACACTCTGGTCTTGATTGCCTCCTCGGTCGTTTCGAGCCTTCGCGCAATTTCCTTATACGGTAGGCACTCCGTGAATACCATATACCACAACTCCCTGCATCGTTCATCGATCAAGCTAAAAACTCTATGGAAGATAGCGATCTCCTCCTCACTCTCTACAATGTCTAACGGAGTCTTACCATCTGACATATGATACCATGCTTCTTGAGCAAGACGTTGCGCGCGCCTGTAACTCCGGATTGAGTCAATAATGGTGAAACGAGTAATTCTTTGGACATTGAAGCATACCGCAAGGCGCTCGGAATTTTGAGGAGAGTGCTTCAACCAGGAGAT
>CAYPVN010000242.1:0-2610 GCA_964414155.1 uncultured Chitinophagales bacterium | reverse complement strand
GCTTCGTGTCCCGATCCCCGAAGATGCTTACGGTGCCTCCCGGGAATGCAACATTTTCAACCCATGCCTCCTGGTTCTGGACGCGCTGGTACTCTGACTCGAACTCCCATTCCATCCAGGCTACGGGCCTGAGCGTGATCCCAATCTCCGTTGCCGATTGTCCCCTCCGTTTGGTGTCCCATGTGAACCTCTGTCCGATCTTTCCGAAAACATTTGCGCGGCTGTCGCTAAAAACGTACACGCTCGTTGCGTACGTCGCAGGTTTTCGATAGAGCCCATTCCCCCGCGTCTCCCTGTCATCATACAGACCATAGTCGGCCGTTGCACTTGCTGTCATTTGCCAGTAGTTGGTCAGAAGCAAGTTGCCTTCCAGGCGACTTTCTCGCTGCAGACTGATGCCAGCAAGGTTCCTGAATTCAGTAAGTCCCAGGCTTGCGAAATAGCTCCGCGCAACCTTTGCCGGTGTATCCTCTTTATAGGTGAGCAAACCAAGGCTCGTGTAGCCATCAGGACGAAAGAAGAATCCGACATCGTTGATATTGTACCGTTTCGATACGATCCGTCCACCGACGCTCCACAACCAATGCTCGGCAGCAACGCGTGCGAAGTTTACGCGCGCGGCCGTTCCATGAATGCGCTCATTCGCCCCATTCGTCGCGTGCGAGTGCGCAAAGAACCCCTCGAACAAATAGGCGTTGTTGTCCAGATTCATATACCAGTCCCATCCGTTGGTAATGGCCGGGTAACTATTGTGTTTCTCAACCGAAGTCAGCATCAGGCCGACGTTGGAATTGCTCAAGATATCCTGTTTTAACCTGATGACATTGTAATGAGTGAGTGGCTCGAGGACCTGCATCGTCCGCATACCTGTCGAATCGACGAGTGTGGCCTTCTCTTCTTTTGTCAGAGCCTGAAGTATGCCGATGGAGAGCCCGCTGCTCGTTTTGCCGTTGATCTTTGCCGCACCGAGAATCGTCGTGCTTTGCGGAAGATCCTCGATCTTACCACCCGTGGGCACATTAACTTCACCGGAGGAAATTGCCCGTCCGATCCTGCGCGAATAGAACATGCCGGGACCGAGGCTTCCTCCGAACGTCGTGAATCTGAGTATCTGCGTCCCTTCGATGAAGAACGGCCGCTTCTCAGGATAGAAGGTTTCGAACGTGGTAAGGTTGAGAACGGCGGGGTCCGCTTCGACCTGACCGAAGTCCGGGTTGACGGTGGCATCGAGTGTGAAGTTGTTGGAGAGACTGTACTTCAGGTCGAAGCCGGCATCACTCGAGAACGTGCGCTCGCTGCCTTGAAATGTTTTTTCTGGCAGATATCTTTGCTTTCCCACAACAAAAGGGATAAGGTCAAGCTGCCGGGGATTGGGAAGATGTTCGAGTCCTTGCAGATGTCCGAAACGAGATATGAACCCGCTCTCGCTCTTCGGTGTGAATGCCCACCGGTCAATTTCCTTCTTGCGACTGATGTAGCGAAGGAAGTTTATCCCCCACTCTTGAAGAATTGAATCGCCGGGTACAACGCGGTATCGCAGGATTCTGAAAGGGATTTTCAACTCAGCCGACCAGCCCTTCGGGAGGATTTTCGTCTCCAAATCCCACACCGCGTCCCACGATTCGTCCTCCTTCTGGGCATCGTCGTACTGAAGGATGTCCACTTTCACACCGGCAGCATTGAAGGTGAACTCATATCCCGTTTGGTGATCATGATAGGCATCAATGCGAATGGAGCCACGGTCCGACTCAATCTCATCATCTCTCCGTGTGAGACGTGCGACGATCCTCTCCGGTTCGGAATCGTAGAACATGCATCCGAAATACAACGCATCATCGTCATAGAGCACGCGCACTTCCGACCGTTCCGAGGCAGGTTTTCCCTCATCAGGTTCCCGCTGAAGAAAATCGGTCGCAGGTACCGCCAACATCCAGACCTCTTCGTTGAGGAGGCCATCGATTCTCGGCGGTGACGTTATCCGCTCTGCGCGGACACCGCGCGGATTGTCACCGGCATGTACCAAAGACACCATCACCAGGGCAAGGAGAAGAATAGGCGGAGATACCTTCACAGGAGAGATTAACGATTGGTGAGCGTGAAGTTATGGTGACTGCAAAATAAAGATTCGGTTATCCAATTCCAAACAGTTGAGGAATTCCTCTTTTTTTCCTATCTTGCATCTGCATATTCACCTCATCCATTCATCGCTGCAATCACAGAACCTGAAACACACGCATAAACTGACGTGAACTCCTATCAGCTTTATATTAACCACGAGTTTGTCGACGCGGCAGATCGGCGTACCTTCTCTTCCATCAATCCATTCAATCAGGAGACGATTGCAACGTTCGCCCGCGCAGGCATCGCCGATACCCGTAAGGCGATCGAAGCGGCACGCGCAGCATTTGATAACGGACCCTGGCCTCAACTCACGAAGGAAGAACGGGCAACCTACCTGAAAGCGATCTCCGACAAGATCAATGAGAATTCCAAGCTCCTCGCTGAACTGGAAGTTGCCGACTCCGGTTCGACCCTGAGGAAAGCCAAGGAAGATGTCTATCTCAGCGCACGAAACATGAGCGGCTTTTCCAAGCTGGCGCTGACGGATCT
>CAYPVN010000241.1:0-2648 GCA_964414155.1 uncultured Chitinophagales bacterium | reverse complement strand
TTGCGAAACTCAGAGGCGCTGCCGGCGTCTCTCGCCTGACGAAGGAGGGCAGCACGGTCGGAACTGCTGGCTACATGTCCCCGGAACAAGTGCAAGGGCAGGACGCAGATCATCGATCGGATATTTTCTCGCTTGGTGTGTTGCTGTATGAAATGTTTACGGGCCAGCTTCCGTTCAAAGGCGTGCACGAGACTGCGCTTGCCTATGAGATCGTGAACGTCGATGCTCTGCCGATGTCGACAATCTGTCCGGAAATCGATCCATCGTTAGACGGAGTTGTTCTCGGCTGTCTTGAAAAAGATCCGAACGAGCGAACGCAGTCGGTGAAGCAAATTTCCGTCGATCTCAAGCGCTACAAGCGTGAATCGAGCCGCCAGCGAGCGAGCAGGATTACGGCAGCCCGCCCAATTTTGAGGGCAGCCTCTACAACCGAGCAACCCGTGCATGAGATTTCCAGGTGGAGGACGTTGATGTGGCCGATCGTCTCGGCCGTTCTTGTCGCAGCATTGGTACTTGCAGTGTGGGCTCCGTGGCGTCCCTCACCATCTCTGCCGGATGTTGTCCGATTTGGACTGACGCTTCCGAAGGGAGAGTCACTGGATATCGTCGTATATCAATCAGTCACAATCTCATCCGACGGATCCCGCGTTGTTTACAGAGCGAATGGACGCTTGGTATTACGGAGTCTGAATCATCTGGAGCCGGTTCCAATTCCAGGAACAGAAGGCGGCGGCACCCCGTTCTTCTCTCCCGATGGCCGTTGGCTCGGCTTCTTTAGCGGAGGCAAAATGAAGAAGGTCTCCCTCAGCGGCGGCGCTCCGCTTGTGTTGGCCGATGCACCGGATAACCGGGGCGCGACATGGGGAACTGACGGAACAATTGTGTTTGCGCCCGCACCCCAGGTGGGTCTCATGCGCATTCCCGAAGCGGGAGGACAGATTCAGGAGATTACCACACGAGATACAACCCATCAGGAGCGGACGCATCGCTGGCCGTCGTTCCTCCTCGACGGCAAGACTGTGCTCTTCACTGTCGGAGTAATGGACAGCCCCGACTATTATGAAGATGCCACCATTGAGGCGGTGAATATTGAAACGGGAAAACGAAAAGTTCTCATCACCGGCGCGAGCACAGCACGCTATGTCTCTTCAGGACACTTGCTCTACTCACGCTCGGGTGTACTCTTCCTACTTCCCTTCGATGTTGATAATATTGAAGTAACGGGGAGTCCCGTTCCGGTTGTCGATGGATTAAATGGCGATCCGACGAGCGGCGCGATGCACTATGCTCTCTCTCAGAACGGAACCCTGGCGTATATCCCCGGACAAATTGAAGGAGCCGATCGTTCGCTCGTCCTTCTTGATCAGAGCGGTACGGCTACCCCCATTGCCGCCGCACCGGCGGCATACATGGAGCCGAGAATTTCGCCTGACGGAAAACGAATTGCCCTTGTTGTTGGTGCAGGGAAAGATTTCGATATCTGGGTCTATGATATATCCCGCGGCACATTGAGCAGGCTTACGTTTGGAGGCACCAACAGAACGCCCACATGGTCGCCGGACGGCAAGCGCATCGCATATTGGGTCAACCTGGGTGATCTAACTCAATCGGGAATAAGTGTGAAACCGGCGGATGGGAGCGGCGAGACAGAGAAACTGTTGACAGGATTCGGCCGGTCGTACATTGATTGCTGGGCACGCGATGGTTCCATGTTGATTCTCGACAAGGCAAACCAGGGTTCTCAATCTGATATCTATGTCATGCCCATGAATGGGGATCGAAAACCATGGCCGTTTGTTGCCACAAAGTTCGATGAATGGCAGGGCGCTCTCTCACCCGACGGTAAGTGGCTTGCGTACATTTCAAATGAATCGGGAATATACCAGGTCTATGTTCAATCCTTCCCAGCGAAGGGAGGAAAGTGGCAGATATCTGCAGAAGGGGGACTTGAACCGCACTGGGCGGCGGACGGACGCACACTGTATTATATTAACGGCGCGAGAATGATGGCCGTTTCTCTTTCAACGGCCCCGTCGTTTGCCGCCGGACAGCCAAAGGTCTTGTTCGATGGATACCGGGCGTTGCCGGTCGATAGCGGCATCAGTTACGATCTAACACCCGACGGCAAGTATTTCGTCACCACGAAACCGAAGCGGGAAGAGACTTTTCAGCAGGTCACAGTTGTACTCAATTTATTTACCGAGCTGCGCGGCTTAATGTCGACCACACGTTAATTGACAAAACGGGTACGCACTACTGGACTCTTAAACACTATTACACAAATTGAGGTCAAATGATCCACCAAAAAGACGGCGGACAAGTCGATCAAACAATCTCACATTATCCCGCTCTTTGGGATTCCGCACCTAAGCGGAATTCCAGAAAGCGGAACAAGATTCTCGAAAAGCTCGGCGAAGTCCCAAAGTTGCCGACGAGTGTTTTCCAGCGAGTCGTTGCGACTTTGAGGATCCCGCCTTCTTTGGGCGGGAGCTGCAGGGGGCCGCGATGATTGGTCAGACTATCTCTCACTACCGCATTCTTGAGAAGCTGGGCGAAGGAGGAATGGGCGTTGTGTACAAAGCCCAGGATACAAGGCTTGATCGCTTTGTTGCCATAAAATTCCTCCCTTCCACATCGCCGGAGAACAA
>CAYPVN010000240.1:0-2650 GCA_964414155.1 uncultured Chitinophagales bacterium | reverse complement strand
GTCGATGGTGAACAACGCATAATCTTCCTGGGTTTGCCTCTGCATCTGCTCAACAACACTGCAAACGGACGCGGGCTTACAGCATTCTTCAACAAGGCCATCCTTGGAGAATTCAGGCCGGACCACAAAATCGACAGACGTAAGTTCTGATGAAACTGCGCTCCAAATACTCTCTGTTTCTCTTCCTGCTCTTTGCAGTGGTAACGCTGTCGTGGGCTCAGACCGGCAGAGTGCAAGGGAGGGTGGTTGATGGTAAGACCAACGAGGGACTTCCCGGCGCGAATGTCGTCATCAAGGGAACATACTACGGCGGTACGAGCAACATCGAGGGGGAGGTGAAGCTTGAAAAGATAAATCCTGGAACATACACGATAGAAGTTACTCTCCTCGGCTACAAGGCCATTCAGTTTACAAACATCAAGGTTGCAGCCGGCCAGACGGCCACCTTCGCTGCGAACCTGGAGGAAACGGTTCTCACGCTCGACAAGGAGATTGTGATCATTGGAGAGAAACCGCTGTTTGACATTGAGGAAACTGCCAGCAGGAGAAACATAGACCAAGCTGACATTCAGGCCGCGGCCCTCAAGAATGTCGAGAGTATCGTTGCATTGCAACCCGGTGTCGTTTTCTCGGACAATGAAATTCACATACGCGGTGGACGGACGCACGAGAACGCATACCTGTTGGACGGCATCTCGGTGCAGGACCCACTTGCAGGGACAGGATTCGGTCTTCAGTTGAGCGCTTCATCCATTCAGGAGGTGGAAGTCATCACCGGCGGATACAATGCGGAATACGGCCAGGCTACTTCCGGGATCGTCAATATTACGACGCGGGAAGGTTCGGACAAGTACAGTGGAGCTGTGTCGTACAAGGTAGACCACTTTGGGATCAACAACAACTCAACGGGCAACTGGAACACATCCATCTACGACCTGAACCTGAGCGGGCCTGAACCGCTGACGTCACACTTGCTACCGGCGCTTGGGATTCAGATTCCCGGACAGTTGAGCTTCTTCGGATCACTGTCAGCTAATTTCACTGACGGCCATAGTGTGAATGATGGCTACACCCGCTGGATTGAAGTAGTTGGTCAGGATGGGAGGGTGCAGGGGGTGCGTCAGCAGAAGGCTCCGCATCTCTATTCGTCGATTTTCAACGGGACGCAATTTGCGCCGCACCGGAGCAATTATTATTCGGCGCTTGCAAAATTCACGTACAAACCAACGCCGACCTTTAAGCTATCATACTCGTTTAACAAGTCTGTTGTGATCGATCAGAATTCGCAAACCATCCAATCCACTCTTGAACGTGTCGAGCCGAATCCCGGCTATCAGTATCTTTTCCAATACATCCCCAATAGCGCCAACACCTTTACGCAGGTCAATACCCAGAATGCCGTGTCGTTGACGCACACGTTGAGCCCATCGTTGTTTTATGAATTGAAGTTCAGCAATTACACGGCGCACGTTCGCGGCGATGCAAACGGCACTCCCTTTGAAGAGTATGTTGAGCCGGCTGATATCGTTACATACCCAATCCGCTATTACAACACAGGCTCTGACACAATCGGTGTTATACCTGGAGATGGATTCTATGATCTCGGTTCTCCAACATCGTTCCGGGACCATTTCATTGATGAGAACACGTTCAAGCTGGATGTGACCAAATTTTTTAGCGAGAAGAACAAGTTCAAGACCGGCCTCGAGATGCGCTTCCAAAACCTCCAGATCGTCGATATCGTGCAGCCTTGGGTAAGGCCTCAGGGGCTTGACAAGGATATTTATGCTGCGTCACCAGCGCTTGGGGCCGTCTACGCTCAGGATAATGTCACACTGAGTGGCATGATTCTTAACGTTGGTCTCCGTTTCGACTATTGGATTCCGGGCAAATATGTGGATGACGTAGTCGAGAGCGAGTCCGATAACTTGATTGTCTCACAAGGACTTCGGGAGGAATATCGAAATCAAACGTTCAAGCTATTCGGCCGTCGTGCGAAGGCGCGTATGAGCCCCCGGGTGGGAATCTCGCATCCTATTTCCGACAACCAGACACTGTTTTTCTCGTACGGTCAGTTTTCGAAACTGCCTCGCCCCCAATTTGTGTATTCGAAGCTTCAGCGCACGAGCATCCGATCGAGTCTTCCTGTTGGCAATCCCAATCTGAATCCCGAGACGACGGTAGCGTATGAATTGGGGATCCGTAACCAGCTCTCTGGGAACGATGTTCTTACGGTGACGGCGTTCTACAAGGACATTTTCGACTACATCACGGAAAAGACTGTGCGCCGCTTGACTGCAACGGGCGGTGCCCAGTTCTACACCACGTATCTGAACTCCGACTACAGTCGTGTGCGGGGCGTGGAAGTGGAATATAAGAAACGGATCGGGAAATGGTTCCGCGGATCAGCGACCGGCTCGTACTCGATTGCAACAGGTAAGAGCTCTTCTCCGAATGAGAGTTCGGTGAGGCTGCAACAGGGCGAGCCAGAAAACATCAAGGAAAAACTTCTGATCTGGGATCGGCCTTTGCAGGTCTCGGCGAATCTCAATTTCACTGTCAGCAAGGGTGAGCCACTGTTCGGTTTTGGAGAAGGGATTCTGGACGATTACAACCTCTTCGTTCGCGTTTTCTTCCAGTCGGGGAAGCG
>CAYPVN010000239.1:0-2657 GCA_964414155.1 uncultured Chitinophagales bacterium | reverse complement strand
AGGATCAAGTCGGCATCGGGGGTAGTGGGCCCATTGGCCAGTTCACAGACAATGTGCGCATTGATCTTGTTGGCATTGGTCTCATTGATGGCGTTCTCCAATGCTGCAGGATAGAGCACATCCACTTTCAACTGAAGTACGTCGTCTCGCGGAATCTCCTCGGAGCCGGGAAAGCCAACCACCGAACCGGTCTTGAGCTTGTGAGTTACCAGCTCTTTGGGGTTTAGTCCGTTTGCGTTCATGATACCGCCGCGAGAGTCGCACACGGCAATCAACTTGCCTCCGCCGAGGAGTTCTTCGTGTAACAGGGCCGCACGCTGCCCGGCATTGCCGAATCCCTGAATGGTAAAGGTTCCTCTAGGATCGACTCCCAGTGCCTTGCACGCTTCACGAACGGTGATGACGCCGCCGCGGGCCGTTGCATCCCGTCTGCCTTCGGTACCTCCGATCTGAAGTGGTTTGTCTGTTAACACGCCCGGTTGCTGCCGCTGCACGATGGTCTCATATTCGTCCATCATCCATGCCATGGTTTGCGGATTGGTGTAGACATCAGGAGCCGGGATATCACGGTCGGGGCCGATATACGGCGCCACTGCCCGTATGTACGCACGAGCGAGATTCTCCAACTCACGTTCGGACATCGTTCTCGGGTCGCAGACCACTCCTCCTTTTCCGCCTCCTAGTGGGAGATCCACCACGGCGGTCTTCCATGTCATCCATCCTGCCAGTGCGCGAATGGTATCCACCGTTTCATCCGGGTGGAAGCGTATGCCCCCTTTCGCCGGTCCACGCGCCGTGTTGTGTTGAATTCTATACGCATGAAAGAGCCTCACTTCGCCATTGTCCATCCTGACCGGAAGGGTGAACTTATACTCACGCTGCGGCCAACTGAGCAGCTCGGTTGTTGCGCTGTCCAGCTTCAGTATTCTCGCCGCCTCGCGCACCTGTTGCTGGGCAACTTCAAATGAGTTGTACGATTTCATTTGCGATCCTCTGATTGGTCTTCGCCCTTCTTGTTGGATTGCTCGTCCGGGGCATTTAGAATAATGCGATACCAGCAATGCTTGCACATAAGGGCACGGTCAACGCCGAGTAGCACTCGCTCCCAGGGACTCAATTCTCGGCCACAGTGAGGGCAGGATTTAAACACCTCCGAACGCCCGTCTGCAGGTTTTCTCTGTGGTAGCACGTTAGTCACTATTGTGCTCCGGTTTCATGATGACGCCCATATTCTTGTGTCCGTTGATCTTGACCGTGATTGGTCTTTCAAGTCGGATATGCCTGGTGAATTCTTTTTCTTCAAAGGCGTTCTGATTCGAGAACCAGTCCCAATCAATAAACCCCTGCTTCATATGAGGGTTGATGCTGAAGTATCCCACCATGAATGATGTTATATTTTGAAAGAAATGCGATCCCTGCGAAGGCGTTACAGCCAGATCTTTGAAGCCCGATTCCACGATCGCTTTTGCTCCGGAAATCTGGTCCCATTTCACCGGAATACCCAGCCAGGGGTCGAGCGTGCCCCAGCGTCCCACGCCGACCAGCAGGTAGGGGCGTCGTTCGTTGATCAACTTTGCGTTGAACTGTGACACTTCTCTGGCCACATCCCGACTCCGTGCGCGGTCGAAGCGATGGATATCTACCACGACAATGTCGCGCAAGTTGCTGATAGCACCGTTACCAAGAACCTGGCGGCTCTGACAGATGAGTTTTGCCGGAGGGATGTTCTCGACGTTCAACTCCTCAAATTCCCGACTCAAGACGAGCGGCCTCATCTGCAACAACCCGAACTCCCGGGGCTTTCCAAGCGACTCATTCATGTTGACGGCAAACTCTATCTCTACAGGAGTACCCATACCCCAGCTTCCCATGTCCAGTAGGAGCTCCAGGATTTGTGGCAGCGGGAAGAGCTTCGCCGTCAGGATAGGCGAAAACGTCACGATCCGTATTCCGCTTCTTGACAGTCCGTCATAGATCGAATCATTCTCGGGAGAATATGTAGACCCGACATATGTAAGCGTTCCATCTTTTTCCGACACAGACAGATTGTGTCTTTTTAACAAGAGGTCATGTGTTTCAATGATGTCCAGTTGTGGGCTGTTCAGGTCCAGAGCGAAGAATTCGGTTTGATTATTCTGTAACGTCTCCTCGGTGGAAGAGAATTGCAGGATGTGGTGAGGATATTTCGGACAGAACCGCACTGTTATGCCGCCGTCGACAATAATCTTGCCGAGTCCGAGCGCAACCGCGACGATGCCATCGGAGGGTTGCTGTGGTGCTACGGGATAGAAGTTATGCGATTTGGCGACGCCCGAGAAATCAGGATAGAACCTGTTCTCGTGCGGTGAGCCGACCATCTTCTGGATGATCACCGCCATCTTTTCTTCCTCGAGCCGGTAGGACGTCACTTTGATGTAGTCTTTTGCGGCCTGGTAGAAAGTCGAGGCGTACACGCGCTTGATCGTGTTTACCAGTTCGCTGAGCCGGACGAAAGGGTCCGGATCGTTGTTCGGAATCATGTACGTCTCGTACACGCCGGCGAACGGATGGTATTGCGAATCTTCCAGCAGGCTCGACGAGCGAACAGCCAGCGGGGTACGGATCAAATCGAGGAAGGCCACAAGTTCGCCCAGGACTTTCTCAGGAAACGACTTCGC
>CAYPVN010000238.1:0-2680 GCA_964414155.1 uncultured Chitinophagales bacterium | reverse complement strand
TCTTGAGCATGGTTCATCCTTTCGTTCTGGATTTTTGATTGGTGGATTGTAAGCAATGGAGTTCGTGAATCTTGTAGTGGTAATAGTTCGCCAATCATTCTATATTTTCCAGCGACCAGATATCCCCACCCTGGGGTTGCACACGGTCGAACAACACCCACTTGCCATCAGCGGACCAGATGGGGTAATCGATGCGTACATCGGGATCGGGAAACGTAAAGATTTTTGTTGGCACTGCACCGCTCGTTGGAGATACCCATAGTTCTTTGTGTCCAACAACATCCATGATACGATCAAACCGCGGAGAAAACGAAATGTGTGATCCACCTTGTACTATGCAAAAGAACTTCGCTTCACCTCCCGTGCGACGCGCAGACCAAATTCCGGGTTGCGACAGGCTGGGCGAACGGAAGAGCAGGCTCGAAGCGTCCGGCGACCAACGCATGAAATGCCCCAAGACTGGAACCTCGGCAAGCTTTCGCTGGTCCTTCCCATCCTTCGTCATTACCCACGGCTCCAAACGTCCGCCAGCATCAGACTGATATGCAATATACTCTCCATCTGGAGAGAAGAAGGGATTGATCTCAAGATATCCCGAAACAGTAATCTGTTTCAACTCACCCGTGGAGACATTGATACTCCAGATATCTGTATTGCCGGCACGCGTCGAAAAGAATGCAATCCATTTCCCGTCGGGTGACCAGTTTGGTTGATAATCACCTCCCGAGCCTTTGGTCAGTTGTCTTGCCGACTTATCTACAACAGAGTATATCCAGATGTTCATATCTCCTGATCGATCCGAGTTAAACGCAACCATTGCCCCATCTGCTGACCATGCACCGCGGCTATCTTCGCGTGTCGTGTGAATCACTGGCTCGGGCTCTCCAGTCGGAACGCCTGTCTGCGAGGAAATCGGCATCCTCCAGACATCCGCATTGATCTTGAGGATAGAAAACACAAGTCTCTTTCCATCAAAAGAAGAGGAAATTTGCACATCCTGTCCAGGCCCCATCGTCACTTGCTCGGGCCGGCCAGCAGGCTGCCCATCTGGTAGTAAACCGATGCGCCAAATGTTAACGCCGCCGCCGCGATCCGAGGAGAAGAAAATTCCTGCAGTTGACCATGTCGGATTCACATCCCGGAACAGATCATTGGTCAACCACTTCGTTTGTTTGGTATCAACATTTATGATCTTCAAATCGAACTTGGTTCGCTCGATGTTCTGAAACACCAGCCTCGTTCCATCGGGCGACCACCGGGGAAGAACATGCCCGACCGCTTCGGAACTGTCGGTAGACACCTGAACGGGATTTCTTCCGCGACTGTCGACAACCCAAATGCGCCGCGGCCCTGCCCATGAGGCATCACACGCGATACGGTCTCCATCGGGAGAGGATGAAGGGCTGAAAGCATTGTCAATCATCTTCACTTCGCTGCGCGTTGCAAGGTCCACCACCCAAATATCGCCTCCATCCAGTTGTCCGAACACGTCGCCAGGCTCCATCTTGCCGTTGGATTGGTGAGATCGCACAAAAAGGATGGCCTTCCCGTTGGGTGACCATGCAGGTTGAATGTCGTCCATTGTTCCTTTTGTAAGCTGGATATCTTCTCCAGAAGCAAGATTCCGAAGGAAGACCTTCTTATGTCCATCAACCTCTTTTGTGTACGCAAGCTGTTTATCATCCGAAGACCAGGATGGGAATTCCTCCAATCCCTCGGCAAATGTCAGTTGCCGCAACTGGCGGTTGACAGGTTTCTTTTGTGCCAAGTCGGGAGGAGTATTGCGAAAGGACTGCAGCAGATACAATACGAGGGCAGCGAAAAGAACCAGCAGGCACGCGGTCGCGAGCACGAGGAGAGCAGGCGAGCGTTTACGGCGAGTGTGTACATCTCTTCGCTGAGCCGATGCGGCAACCCCAGACTTCACATTCCGAAGGTCGATGAGCATTTCATCAACGTGTTGATATCGCTGAGTCTGATCCTTCATCAATGCCTTCTTTACAATCCACTCCACCTCTTGGGGTAGATCTGGTCGAACGCTCGCTAAAGATTCCGGTTCTACGTTGAGAATTTGATACACAATGGCCTGGTCGTAATCGCCCTGAAAGGGAATTCTCCCCGCAAGCATTTCGTACAACACAACTCCAGATGCCCAGATGTCCGTTTGTTGATTGACTGTCTCTCCCCGGATTTGTTCCGGCGACATGTATGCGACAGTGCCGACGGTGCTACCCACTTTCGTTATCTGCGAACCTCCCCGCACTTTCGCCAAACCGAAGTCCATGATCTTAACGCCACCATCGGCGGTGAGCATGATGTTGCTGCTCTTGATATCCCGATGCACAACGCCCTTTCTGTGAGCTGCTTGCAATCCCTCCACAATCTGTTTACTGATCTCGACCACTTCGTCCACCGACAACGGTGCAGACCGAATGCGATTCTTCAGTTCATGTCCATCAATGTACTCCATAACAAAGAATGTCTCGCCATCAACCTCCTCGATGGAATGAATTGTGGCAATATGGGGATGATTCAGTGCAGCAGCAGCTCTCGCCTCGATTGTGAACCGTTCTCGATCAACCGCATTGGCCGCAAGATGACCCGGCAAGAACTTGATTGCGACGTCGCGATCTAGTTTGATGTCGTGAGCTTTATACACCACACCCATGCCGCCTTCGCC
>CAYPVN010000237.1:0-2695 GCA_964414155.1 uncultured Chitinophagales bacterium | reverse complement strand
TGCGAACCTTGTCGGTATCCGCTCCCGTCAGCACTTCGACGACGTGATTCATGCCGACGTTGAAGCCGCTTCTCTCTTTGATGCGGTAGATGCATGAGAGGAATTGTTGCGCAGCGATGGTTGCATCGTATGTTTCCTTTGGCGCGAGGCAGTTGTCGCAGCCGTTGCAATTCAGCTTGATGTACTGCTCCCCGAAATACTCCAGCAGCAGCACCCGTCGGCATTCCGGGCTTTCCGCATAATGCACCAGTTGCTCCAGCTGCGCTTTGGCAATGCGTTGCTCGCGCGGATCCGGCTTTTCCTCGATGAAGATGAGTTGCTTCATCATGTCGCCCGCACTGAACAGCAGTACACACTCAGCAGGCAAGCCATCGCGCCCCGCACGACCCGTTTCCTGATAATAGCCTTCGATGTTTTTTGGCAAGTCACGATGAATCACAAAGCGAACGTTCGGCTTGTTGATGCCCATGCCGAAGGCAATCGTTGCGCAAATCACCCGCACTTCATCACGCAAAAACAATTCCTGGTGTTTTGTCCGTTCCACAGATTCAAGCCCTGCGTGGTACGGCGCGGCTGCAACGCCGTCTGCGCGCAACTGCAACGCGAGACTTTCACTCGTCTTGCGGCTCTGGCAATAGACAATGCCGCTCGCTTTGGGTCGCGCTCGCACAAACGAAAGCACTTGCTCATACGGGTCGGACTTGGGAATAACCGTATAGCGCAGGTTCGGGCGATTGAAACTCGCGACGTATGAGCGGGGCTGGCGGAGATGCAAATACTTAATGATGTCTTCACGGACATGGGTCGTCGCGGTTGCGGTCAATGCCATCACGGGAACATCCGGCATCAGCTTGCGCAGCTCGACAAGCTGGCGATACTCAGGACGAAAATCATGCCCCCACTCACTAATGCAGTGAGCCTCATCGACCGCAATCAGGCTCAGATTCCAATTTTGTATGTCGCTGAGGAAACCGGAGAGCATGACGCGCTCAGGCGCAACGTACAACAGACGGAATCTGCCTTCGTGCAAGCCGCGAATGCGCTCGTGTGCTTCTTGTGGATGAAGGGAAGAATTGAGGAACGTCGCCGCGATGCCGCTTGCGTGAAGCGCGTCCACCTGGTCTTTCATCAGTGAAATGAGCGGCGAGATGACAAGCACAAGTCCGGAACGAGCCAACGCTGGAAGCTGAAAGCAAAGCGACTTGCCGCCGCCTGTCGGCAACAGTGCGAAAACATCCTTTCCTGCAAGCGCATCGTGAATAATTTCTTCTTGCAGCGGGCGGAAGGATGGAAAGCCGAAGTATTGTTTGAGAAGAGACAACATTTCTGTTGAATGAGAACTCATGGTGTCACCTTCAATTCACAATCAGTGTTTGAGTCTTGGTTTGATCAGCAAGATCAAAAAGTGTTTCGGTGAGTTCTATCGTTCGCTTCCATACATGGAGATCCTCAAATCGGAACATAGCGCAGCTCTATGCTCTTTTCGCTGTTCCTTCCACCGCCTCCAACAGAAGCTCTGCAATATCTTTCACCTGTACTCTCTCTGCTGCATCCTTTTCCTTTACGCCATCCGTCATCATTGTCATGCAGAACGGACAGCCCGTAGCGACAACATCAGGATTCAACGCAAGCGCTTCTTCCGTCCGCTCGATGTTCACCCGCTTCCCTTCACGCTCTTCCATCCACATTCTGCCGCCGCCGGCGCCACAACAGAAGCTCTTGTCGCGCGAGCGTTTCATTTCCGGTCGATCTGCGGCAACAAGGTCGAGAATCTCCCGCGGTGCATCATACTCATCATTATAGCGGCCGAGGTAGCAGGGATCGTGGAATGTGATCTTCTCTCTCTTCTCCGGTGAGAGAGTGATTCTTCCCTGTTCAATGAGATCCATGAGAAATGTTGTATGATGGACGACCTCGTAGTTGCCACCAAACTGTTGGTATTCCTTTCCAAGCGACTGCAAGCAATGCGGGCAGGTCACGACAATCTTCTTCACGTTGTAACGGTTCAAGGTCGTGACATTCTCTGTGATCAGCATCTGCGCGAGATATTCGTTCCCCATCCTTCGTGCGGGATCGCCATTGCATTTTTCTTCCGTCCCGAGGATCGCGAACTTGATTCCCGCCAGCTTCATCAGCTTTGCAAACGACTGCGTAACTTTCCTGTATCGGGTGTCATACGCCCCAGCGCAACCAACCCAGAAAAGCACTTCCGCATCCTTTGTATCCGAGAGACGGGGGATATCCAGATCCTCAGCCCAATCTGCGCGGGCTGAGTGCCCGAAACCCCACGGCGTGAAGTTGCGCTCAAGGTTCGAGAAGGTGGTCTTCAGTTCTTCGGGAAAGCGCGACTCGTTCAGGACAAGTCCCCGGCGCATATCCACAATGGTATCGACGTGCTCAATCATCACCGGACATTCCTGTACGCAGGCCATACAGGTGGTGCAAGCCCAGAGTTCCTGTTCGGTAATGAAATTGTCAAGCAATTGATGTCCAAGGATTTCTTGAGAGCTGCCCTTGCCGGCCGCCGCTGTAGTGCCAGCGCTAACGTGCGGGGCTTTTTCAAACGTCCGTGCGCGCAGATCGATGATGATCTTCTTGGGATTGAGGAGCTTGCCCGTTGTGTAGGCCGGGCAGACAGCTGTGCAGCGACCGCATTCGGTGCATGTGTAGCCATCCAGCAACTGTTTCCACGTAA
>CAYPVN010000236.1:0-2706 GCA_964414155.1 uncultured Chitinophagales bacterium | reverse complement strand
GTTGTGCGAACAATCGCTTGATCAGCTGCACCTGTCCCGCGTGGTAGATGTCGTGGTTGGCGATTCCGTAGACGAGTGTCTCGTAGGTATACTTTCCTGAAGGAGAGCGAGTCTGGAGCTTGGAGGGCACAAGATGTTCAACGGTCTCACGCAGAAGGCGATGTTTTTCTGCGAGCAATTTCAAATCACTCTTCCAAGCACTCTCTGTGAGTTCATCAGGCCGCGCGAACCAATTGCTGCCTTGCAAAGGGAATGATCCTCTTTTCTCTCCAGTCAACCTCCTTCGTACTGCATATTTCCAGTAGGCGGCGTGGACAGCGATTTCCCAGATGTTGTGGCGCATGTTGCCTGGTCTCCACGCGGCCTCCCGTGCCGAAATCCCGCGCAGTGAACCTTTGAGGTTTGGACCATGCCACGCATGGTTCTCGAATCCTTCGTCAATCAATCTAAGAAGCAGGCCCTTGACTCCGTCAGGCTGTGTATTCTTCATCGCAATCCTTTCTAATTCAAAAGATCCAAATGGTGATACTCAACGCTTTCCCGAAAACCACTCCTTCAGTGTACGTGCACAATCAGCCGGCGTTGCAACGACAGAAACGAAGCGGATACATGCTTCGAGACCTTCCCACTCAAGTTCCTGCTTGAATGTATCGACAACACTATTCCAAAACGTTCCGACAACCACGATCGGTTTCTGCTTGATAACTCCTTTGTTCATATACTCCCATGATGCGGCGAGCTCTAGGAGCGTTCCAGTTCCCCCTTTCAAGACGACATATCCATCGCCCGTTGCGATGAGTTTCAAAAGTCGTTCGTGGAGTGTCGGCACATTCACAACCTCATCCATCCACTGGTTTGCTGTTGAGCCTGCAAAGAATTCGGTTGTAATGCCGATTGTTCGCCCACCGGCTTCCTTCGTCCCCCGGGCTGAGGCTTCCATTGTCCCACGGTAACCACCATTGCAGATGGTGAACCCTTCTCGCGCAAGTCTGGCGCCGAGGTCGTGCGCAAGGATGTATTCAGCGTCGCCGGGGAGTGGTCGTGAACTACCGAAGATGGTGATGACAGGTTGGGAGCCGCTTTTCAATTCAGGAACTCCCAGGAAACGCCGAGCCGGAACACGCGGTCAAGAACAGGATAGTAAGGGGTGACGTAATACCTTGCGTTGATCAGGTTTTCCCACATGAGGTGAATGTATGCGTCGCCGATGTGCGCGATCAGGAAGAAATCGACAGACGACCCTTGTGAAAATAATTCGCCCGGTTCCTGAACGTATGCCACCACCTCCGGGTTGTACGCTGTGGGCTGTTGTGTTGTTACAAAGCGCCCGCGGAAACCAGTCTTCAGCTCAAGATTGTCGTTGAAAAGCTTTCTCCAGAAATAAACGCCGCCGTTTCCTGAGAATCTCGGGAAATGTTGGTCGCTAACACCGCCGGCCTTCTTCGTGAGAAATGTTCCTGCGCCTTCAAAATGCAGAAGCCAGAACCGTGCATTGATACTCGCCTCCACACCGTTCGTCGTGACTGTGCCGACGTTTGTGAAAAGCACTCCGGGAAAAACAAACGTGCTGCCGTTGGGGAGGATTTCAATTCCATCGTTTACCGTGCGATGAAAATATGAAGCCCGCAGATCTAGTGCATCGCCAACTCTCACTTGCGCCCCGACTTCGAGCTGCCTGTGTTTTTCGGGAAGAATGGAGCCCGTCCGGCTGACTGTACTATCCGACCAATAGAGTTCCTGGTAGTTTGGGAAACGCTTCGACACGGAGAACCCGCCAAACACAGAAAGATGGTCATTGAGCTTTAGTGTCGCGTCCGATCCAATGCCGACATTGTGATTCCCAAGATATCGATCGTAGCGAGCGTATCCCGCGACTGTCACCGCGTCGCCGAGCAGAAATTCTTCCTTCCCCCAAGCGTTACCGATGACATTTCTCCTGCGACCCAGGTTGGGACTTCCGTCGATCTGCCTGATCTCGATATTCCCCCCGAAGCTCAACCGTTGAAATCGTGTCTCGATATTCTGCGAGAACAACACGCCCATCCATGATGACCGGTGATCGGATTGGATGAAAATGCCGTTAGGCCGGTCGCGGTTCTCTTCATCGCGATATTCACGAAGTCCAGATGAGTAGTAGAACGTCAACATGGATACGTTTGATGTGTCGTCAAATACGGTTCCGACAAAAGAGAGATCCACGTCGTGCCGGTTCACCTTCTCGTAGGAATCGGTATTTCTCACCGTGGTCAACAACGGGTCAAATGCGTTGCTGAATCGCGCAATCGAGGAATCGGCTCCACCGTTGAGACCTGTCTTCGCGAACGTAAAGTACTCCGACAGAATAATATTGAAACTCTTCGAGACGTTGTACCGCAGCTTCACGCGCATGTTCCAAGAGTCATGGTCGGTGTTGGGGAATCGGCCGATTGTTCCCTGGTGCTGGAAGCCGAACGTAAAATTGATCTTGCGCGAGATGTTCTGACTGAATGTCCCATCGCTGAACTGGTAATCGTAGGCTGTTTCTGAATAATTGATCTTGGTATACGGCCGGTTACTGTTGTAATTCTTCGTCACGAGATTGACTGCGCCGCCGGAGCTATTAAGCCCATAGAGGAATGACCGTGGCCCCGTGATAATCTCTATCCTGTCGGCGTACTCGGGCGTGAAATAATACAGATTGTAGATGCCGGAAGCCGGGTCGTTCAG
>CAYPVN010000235.1:0-2708 GCA_964414155.1 uncultured Chitinophagales bacterium | reverse complement strand
GTCTTGTATTCAACGAGTGGATCTTTCTGGCCGTACGCACGGAGATGGATCCCCTCCTTCAAGTCGTCCATCTCTCGCAGATGGTCTTTCCATTTCTCGTCGATCACCTGCAGCACAACCATCTTCTCGATGGTCGACATGATCTCGACGCCAAGCTTCTCCTCTTTTCTCTTGTAGAACTCGTGCGCCGCCTTGATGATCTCTGTCTTTACGCCATCAGGCCCAAGCTCCTGAAATCGCTCCGGCGTGATCTTTATGTCGACAAGCAGCATGCTGCGCAGCTCGTCCACCAGACCCTGAATGTCTCCCTCATCATAATGCCGATCAACGAGCTTTTGAGCGACATCATCCACAAGGTCAAGAATATCATCCTTGATTCGGTTGCCGACAAGGGCGCGGCGACGGCGTGTATAGATGACCTCGCGCTGCTGGTTCATGACATTGTCGTATTCAAGCAGCCGCTTGCGGATACCGTAGTTGTTCTCCTCGACCTTCTTCTGCGCCCGCTCGACCGACCGCGTGATCATCCGATGTTGAATCACTTCCCCCTCTTTCAACCCCATCCGCTCCATAATGCTGGCAATCCGGTCGCTGCCGAACAACCGCATGAGATCGTCCTCAAGGGAAAGGAAGAACTGGGTGGTCCCGGGATCCCCCTGCCGACCGGAACGGCCGCGCAACTGCCGGTCAATGCGACGCGCTTCATGGCGCTCCGTGCCGACAATGTGAAGCCCTTGCGCTTCCCGAACTCCCGGACCGAGCTTGATATCCGTACCGCGGCCCGCCATATTCGTGGCAATCGTGATCGAGCCGGGGAGACCTGCATGGGAAACGATCTCCGCTTCCCGCTGATGCTGTTTGGCGTTCAATACATTGTGCGGGACGTTTTTGCGCTTCAACATGCGGCTGAGTGTTTCCGAAACTTCCACACTCGTCGTTCCGACAAGAACCGGACGTTTCAATTCCCGCATTTTCTCGATTTCATCCACGACCGCGTTGTATTTCTCGCGTTTCGTTTTGTACACCACGTCCTCATTATCGAGCCGGACCATGGGTTTGTTGGTCGGAATCACCACAACATCCAGCTTGTAGATATCAAAGAACTCTGCCGCTTCCGTCTCAGCGGTTCCCGTCATGCCGGAAAGTTTCTTGTACAGGCGGAAGTAATTCTGCAGCGTGATGGTGGCAAGCGTCTGCATATCCCGCTCAACCTTGACACCTTCCTTCGCCTCGATCGCCTGGTGCAGTCCTTCCGAGTAACGGCGTCCGGGAAGCATGCGTCCCGTAAACTCATCGACGATCATCACTTTCCCATCATCCGACACCACATACTCATCGTCTTTCGCGTACAGTGAATATGCTCTCAGAAGCTGCGTTGCCGTGTGGATTCGGTCGCTGCGCTCCGCGTACAAGCGGTTCAGCTCATCCTTGCGCTCCTGCATCTGTTCCTTCGTCAACGAGGAATCGTTCTCGAGGATGCTGAACTCCGTTCCCAGATCGGGCAGGATAAAGAAATCCTTGTCGTTGACCAGAGGCGTCAACATCTCACGCCCCTTCTCCGTCATGCTAATCTGGTGGTTCTTCTCATCAATCGCGTAGTAAAGCTCGTCATCGATCTCATGCATCCGCCGACTCTGATCGCGGAGATACTCACTCTCCGTTTGCTGGACAAGTTTTTTGCTCGATGGTTCCGAAAACACCTTCATCACACGCGGATGTTTGGGAAGCCCGCGCGACGCCCTGAGAAGAAGAACACCGGCTTCCTGTTCCTTCCCTTCCTCGAGAAGTTTCTCGGCATCGGCGACAATCTTGGAGACAAAATTTCTCTGCGCATTCACCAGCCGCTCGATGTGCGGCTTCATCTCGTTGAACTTATGATCCTCACTCTTCACCGGGCCGCTGATAATAAGAGGCGTCCGCGCTTCGTCGACGAGCACCGAATCCACTTCGTCCACGATCGCATAGATGTAGCCACGGTGCACAAGGTCCTCCTTCGAGACAACCATGTTATCCCGGAGATAATCGAACCCGAATTCGTTGTTGGTTCCGTAGGTGATGTCGCAGGCGTATTCTTTGCGGCGTTGGAACGAGTCCATCGTGTTCTGGATGCAGCCAACAGTCAGGCCGAGGAATTCATAGACTTTCCCCATCCAGACGCTGTCACGTTTGGCGAGATAATCGTTGACCGTGACGATGTGGATACCGCGACCGGGCAATGCGTTGAGGTAGGCGGGCATCGTGGCGACAAGGGTCTTTCCTTCACCGGTTGCCATCTCGGCGATCTTTCCCTTGTGCAACACAATCCCGCCGATAAGTTGAACGTCAAACGGGATCATATCCCAGACAACCTTGTTACCCAAAAGCTCAAATGTCTGGCCGACGAGCCGGCGGCATGCATCTTTAACTACAGCAAAGGCTTCGGGAAGAAGCTCGTCCAACGTGTCTGCGATGATCGCATCATGATCTTTCTCAAGCTCATCAATCTCATCGAGCGTCGTTTCACGCTCGGGCCCCTCGAGACCGACCAGCCTGGTCCGCGCAGCGGCAAGCGCCTCATCCGTTTCCTTCAGCTCTTCCTGAATCCGTGCACGGAACTCCGCAGTCTTTGCTTTCAGCTCTTCATCAGAGAGGTTTTGGAGTTCCTCGTAGTGTCGGTTTATCTCATCAACCAGAGGGCGGAGAGTCTTGACGTCTTTCTCGTATTTGCT
>CAYPVN010000234.1:0-2718 GCA_964414155.1 uncultured Chitinophagales bacterium | reverse complement strand
ATTCTCCACGCAGGGGATGATGAAAGCATGGACAAATGTACCACTTTTTTAATCCCTTTTCAAATAACGGAGAACTACTGATCCTCGTGAGGATGGTCGATTAGCCAGTTCTTGTACCAACCGAGATCGTAAAAAAGATCGAGCAGATTTTGTAGAGATGCGGCGGTCATCGCGAAGTATGTTGTGGCAAACTCTTCTTGCAGATGAGATGGAGCCTTCTCGACCAGTGTGCGGGTGAGCGCGGTTGCCTTTTCCAGATTCCGGCTGAATTCTTTCGCCACACTCTCGTAGCCTTCCCCGTCCTTCCCAATGCGTGTCATGATACCGTAAGCCTTTGAAACAAACTTGGCAAGGAAGCTCAACTCGTGAAGCAACGATTCCTGCTTGTGCCGGAATGCGCTTTCGAGCAGGATACCAAGGTCTTTGCGTCGAGTGAGCTTGCTTCCGGAGAACGCATCCAATGATGCGAGCAAACCCTCAGTTGACGAACCAGATTGCATGGTGAATTCTTTCAATGACACCAATATAGAAGTAAGGTCCGGCATATTCAATAGTGAGCCTGGAACTTTTGACGCGGGCTCTTCTTTTATGATACACAGGCTCAAGGCGATCGCGTTGATTCTCACAGGTTAAATTTTCTTCCTGCGTTTGCAATCCATATCGCCTCTTCATATATTGTGGCGAATTCATCATCCACAACGCCCATGGCTGTCATCCAACCTGAAGGAGAATTTATGAGGAGAGCGTTTCGCAGTTCCGTGCTGCTACTCGTAGCGTTCTGCATCGTCGATTTCGCGACTGCGCTTCCCCGTTTTGCAAGTCGCACGGGAGCGAAGTGTCAATCCTGCCACGTCAATCCCTCCGGGGGGGGCATGCGCCAGACGTTCGGCGTGCAGTACGGACGGGATGAGCTTCCCGTGCCAACCTGGTCCGAGGAGTTTGGGCTGAACGATTTCTCAACGAAGCTTTCGGATGTCGTTTCCATCGGTGCCGATTTCAGGACGTTGTTTTTCTATCAGGAGCATCCGCTTTCAAACAACAACGCCTTCTTCCAGATGCAAGGTGATGTGTACATGAATTTCCGCGTGGCGAAGAAAGTCAGTATGTATTTGGACAAGGGTCTCTATACTGGGTTCGAGATTTTTGGCTTACTGAATCTCCTCCCCGCCAACGGCTACATCAAAGTCGGGAAGTTCTTGCCGAACTACGGTCTGAAAATGGATGATCACAGAACCTTTGTCCGGGATCGTACCGGGTTTAGTCCAGAAAGTCGGACGAGCGGTGGTGTCCCTGAACTTACCGGAGGTGAAGTTGCCGTTTCACCGGGCTCTTTCACCATTATGGGCGGGATTTACAACGCGAAAGATCAAATTGGGCAGGCCACAGAAGACACGAAGGCACTTCTCGGGAGGGCTGAGGGTATTTTCAAGTTATCAGAGGGTGTAAACCTTAGTATAGGTGGAAACGTCTTTTCAACTAAAATGAACGGAATCAGGACGACCATCTTTGGCGGATTTGGCTCGTTTAGTTATCAGAACCTCACTCTGCTGGAAGAGGCGGATGTGATTCAAGCGAACGGTACAGTCCCCGACGTGTTGGTAACTTTGACAGAACTCGATTATGCTGCAACCCCGGGCCTTGATCTGAAATTCATGTATGAATTCTACGACCAAGACATAGATCTGAAGACGGGTTCGACATCGAGATATACAGTTGGGTTTGAATTCTTTCCCATAAGTGGCGTTGAGGTGCGCCCGCTCTATAGGATCCCTAAGGAAAGTCAAAAGGAAGTGAAGAACAATGAGTTTTTGTTGATAATCCATTTCTTTCTATAAAACAGGAGTTGAAGGACTATGAGCTTGAAGAGCGTTTTGTTGATTAGTCTGGTACTGTCGGTTGCCGCGGCCGATTTTCTGATAGGATGTAAAGATAACGGTTCAGAAGCTCCACCGCCGGTCTCATACTACGAAACACAGATACAATCCATCTTCACAGTGAAATGCGTCAATGCAGGCTGTCATCCTGGTGGTGGTGCTCCGATCTCCCTCCCCCTCCAGTCAGGTTCTAGTTATAACGCTCTTGTGAACGTCGCTGCCATAAACGGTTCTTGCCCGGGAACCGTACTTCGAGTTAAACCCGGTTCAGCAGACTCCAGTGTGCTATACCAACGCATCAAAGGAGTTTGCAGCCTCAACCAAATGCCGAAAGGTTCGGGCCCGCTTGCCGTAGCTGAGCAGGACACTATTAAGAACTGGATTAACCGGGGAGCCTCCCGAAACTGAATTCGTCTTTGCTATGGTTCAGGAATGTGCTTGAAACCCGGAAGAATTATTTCCGTCTGAATATTAAAGGAGGTGATGAGTGCGAAGGATCATTGGTGCTGCGGTAGTTGTTGCGATACTTTTTATGGTTGACAGGATGCTTGGCCAGGATCCGCCGGCCAAAAAGTCGGCGAAGAAATCGAGTGAAGTCATCTTATTCAAGAAGATGGTCTTTTCCCTCATCAGCAAGAGATGCCTCCCATGTCATGCAGAGGAGAATTTCAACCCGAGTGAACTCTCAATGGATTCCTATGAATTGATGAAGCAGGGAGGAAAGCATGGCGAGCCGTTCGTTCCGGGAAAATCAAAGGAAAGCCTGCTCATCCAGAAGCTAAGCGAAGCGCCGCCGTTCGGTGACCGGATGCCGCTGAACACAAAGAAAGACATCAAGGCAGGA
>CAYPVN010000233.1:0-2747 GCA_964414155.1 uncultured Chitinophagales bacterium | reverse complement strand
TTTTGGAACGTCCTGATTCATGAGGAGGTCAAGCGTGTTGAATTAGCCACAAAGTGTCTAAGACACAAAGAAAACCGATTCAGCATTCAACGCTCCCTTTACGTTGTGTGTCTTCGCGTCTTTGAGTCTTCGTGGCAAGATAACACAGTTCTAATTCGTCAACGACCAGATAACAATGTTTGTTCCAAAGCGGAACGACTCCTGACGCTTGGACTCCGGGTCCTTGTGTATTTCCGGATCGGCCCAGCCATCGCTGGGATTCGTTTCATACGTGTAGTACACAACAAGCCGGCCGTTGTGAAACAGGCCGAAGCCCTGCGCAGGTTTCCCATCGTGCTCGTGGAACTTCGGTGGCCCGTTCGAAAAATCAAATTGCACGTGATAAATGCCGTGACTGAATGGAAGTTCGACCATCTCCTGCACCGGAAAAACCTTCTTCATCTCTCGTCGGAAAGCCTTGTCCATGCCATAGTCGTCGTCTGCGTAGAGGAAGCCGCCGTTTTCCAGATACGTTCGCAACCGGCGTACTTCATTCTCGTTGAACGTGATGTTCCCGTGCCCTGTTATGAATACAAACGGGTATGAGAAGAAGTTCTCGCTCCCGATATCCACAAACTCATATCTCGCGTCTACGTCGAGCCCGGTGTTTTGTTTGATGAAGGTGAGGAGGTTTACCTCGGCAGAAGGGTCATTATACCAATCACCGCCGCCGGAGTATTTCAAGCGGGCGATTTTGAACGCGCTGGAGACGCGGGGTTGCTGGGAATAGCTGATCTCGGCAAAAACAATCAGGGAAGCGATAAGAAGTACAAGGGATCTCTTCAGCACAAATTCCATCCAAACGTGGTGTAATACACTCTGAAGTTATCAAACGGGGGGAGAAGAAGCAACTACCCAAGCGGTGTCATTAGAAGAGTATGAAAGCCGATTCAAGAACCCAAAGCCCTCGTTGAGAGGGCTCTGGGTCTACATTGGTCAACAGACTTGTTCACAAATTGCTACTAACAATAACTCAGAAACATGGATCATCTGTTGTATTGTTCACTAACTATCCGCCAACGATGGTGTTATTCTTCCCACTGTTCTCGCCCTGGTGTTAGGGTATGAACCGGTGACGAGTCTGCGGAATCTGACTGGCGGATCGTGGTCATTAAAAAATTTGTCCCACCAGGGTTTCGACTGCAGTGTTAGCAACGAAATCAATGTCCATCGTCAGCGTTCCTTGCCCGCGCGTGTTTGCATAAGCACCGGTTCCGCTGAGAATACTCCAGTTACCCGGTCCTCCAGCTGTTGTGGGGGACGTCGAGACCATTCTGCACTCCAAGCGAATGGTAATCGTGCCATGTGCATCGGTGAGGATCGTTGGGCAGTGAAGCGTGGTACCCCAAGCCCCGAAACCCCTCGGGTCAACTTCCATCACGTAGGTTCCGTTAGTGCTGAGAGCACCCGTTGAATTGAAAGTGTTATCTGTTTCTAAGATAATGTTCACCGGCGATGGCTGCTTGCTTAGGGCGAAAGGCTGAACCGCGCCGGCCGTTGGAGAACTTGTGTCCAGTCCTCTCTCGCAACCGACAACGAAGAGTAGCACCGCTGTACAGGCGGCTACCATGGGAATGATGAGCCTGTGTTGTTTCATGAGGTACCTCCGTAATATGGTGAATGACATCCGCGAAGCTCGCCGATTAGTTCGGATCGATCTCGCGCAGTTTACTTCTGGGGAATCCTTGCTTAAAGAGTCTGAGACTATTTCGGTGTTACGAGATCATGTAGGCTTGAATCTGTGTGATAGTCGAGCGAGGAGAGGAAAGGTTACATGAGAGATGGCGGGGAGAGTAGAAGGCTGGATTGATGCCTGGTTATGCTATTTTATCCTCCAATCCCCCGTTGCGATGAACGCTCCCCACGAATACGGATGCGTGGGACGGCCTCGGAGTCTCAACTCGTTGATGCGTTGCAGGGCAACTTTTTGCATCAGCTCAGGATATGTTGCGGCCTTTTGTGCGTACAGCTCCTTCATGAACTTCATTGTCTCCTCATCCGGAACTTGCCAGAGCGAGCTCACCACCGTTTTCGCTCCTGCCATCTGAAATGCACGGCGGAGTCCATACACACCTTCGCCTTGTTCCACTTTGCCCAGCCCGGTTTCACACGCGGAAAGGATAACGAGGTCCGTGCCTCGCAAGTCCATCGCAGAAACTTCCAGAGCCGTCACAATCCCATCTTCTGCGCCAGCTTCTCTTGCTCCTGCACCATGCAGGTTTGCACCAGCAAGTAGCAGCCCTGATTGCAATAGTGGGTTCTCGCCAACTACGGTATTGTCTCGTGCTGCCGGCATGCAGCTCGACTCCAGGAAATACCCATGTGTCGCCAGATGAAGAACCCGCTTGCCCGCTGATTCCCGCTTGAAGCGTTCCTCGCTGGCTTGCGCACCCAAGAAAGGCTCGGCATATTTCTTTTTGGTTCGTTCCCGCCAGAAATCCATAATAGACTCTACTTCAGCTCTCGTGCCATACAATCGCGAGACTTTCATTTCGTTCAACTGCTCACATCCTGACCGGACATTGCGAAGCTGGTATGGATTATTTTCTGTCGGGTTAGATGCAAGCCGAGGTGTGGTGGACATACGCTCAGCAACGGTCGCATCGAAATCAGGATCGCCAAAGGCAATGAGGCCGGAGGCGGAGCTTGCGTTTTCCTCTAACCGAAGAACATCGCGACCCGCTGAAAGATAATGGATGGGATATTTC
>CAYPVN010000232.1:0-2770 GCA_964414155.1 uncultured Chitinophagales bacterium | reverse complement strand
GGGTTTGGTGAGAAAGAGAAATCAGTGATGCCAGGAAGCGGAGAGAATGCGGGCGAAGTAGCCGACCCGCGGGCTGCTGGCGTTGCTGGAAGTGGAATTGGAAACTCTGTGTCCGTGTCGATGCAATGGAGTGATGGAGGAAGCAGAAAGAAGATCAGCGGAAACCTGCCGACCTATCCGCCGGGTGTGAATGTCGAAACACAAATCAGGATTGAGACTGTAGTTCAACCGGATGGAAGTGTGAAGAGTCTGAAGCCTGCGCAGAAAGGGAATACGAAACTCGAAGAAGCTGCCATGAAAGAAGTGCGGCTCTGGATGTTCGAGCCGCTGCGCGCATCCTCACCACAACGAGACCAGACCTGCATTATCACATTCAATTTCACACTGCAGTAATCTTTGCACCCACGTTATTCTGAAGTGTCTGTAACCGACCCCTTACCCTCATCCCGAAGATAGAAATAGTAGAACACAGCTTCAGCCACAGTCAGCAACAGTAGCGCCATCGCATCTCTGTCCATGAATTGTCCGAGCCCCTCCTGATCCACAAAGAACTTCAGGATGAACGAAGTCATAGACCAACCAACGAAAAAGATCAGCGCCAGAAAAAACACGCTCAGGAATGCCTCCACCAGACCCTCGTCCTGCCATCGTTTCGTGAACACAGCGGCAACCGCAACGATATGAACGTAAAACACCAGCAATGGGATCATGGCTACTGTACTCCCTTTGTCATGAACACCGTGCGCAGGGTGCGCAGTAAAATTTTGATGTCAAGAGCAATGGACCAATTCTCAATGTAGTACAGGTCGTACTTGATTCGCTCCTCAAGCGACGTGTTGCCCCGCAGTCCGTTTACTTGCGCCCAGCCGGTCATTCCGGTCTTCACCCGGTGCCGGTCGAGGTATTTCGGGATCTTTTCCCTGAACTCGTCCACAAAAAACGGTCGTTCGGGTCTTGGCCCGACAAGGCTCATGTTTCCCTTCAGCACGTTGATTAACTGGGGAAGCTCGTCGAGGCTCGTCTTCCGCAGGACCTTTCCCACAGCGGTACGCCGTGCGTCTCTGTCGCTGGTCCACACAGGGCCCGTCTCCGCTTCGGCATCGGTTCGCATCGACCGGAACTTGAGCATCTCGAACCGAATCCCGTCAAGACCGATCCGTTCCTGCTTGAAAAACAACGGCCCCTTGGAATCCAGCTTTATGAGCAAGGCGATCAAGAGCCAGAGAGGGCTCAAAAGCAGAAGGAGGGCCGCGGAGATCACGACATCGAAAATCCGCTTCGATATCCTCCCCCAGATGGTGATCGAAACACCTTTGATCTTGAGGAAGGGAATTCCTTCAAGCTCTTTTACTTTGACTTGGGCAGTCAGGATCTCCAGCACATCGGGAACCATCATGAACTCGATGTTGACTCCTTCGCATTCGGATATCACTTCAAAGAGTTTTGGGTGATCGGCTGAGCGAAGAACAATGAACGCGAGATCGATCCGGTTACCAGTGATGAACGCGGATGCATCGGCAATCAAACCGAGATAAGGTGCACGGGAAAGGTCCAGATTACCTGTGGCTTTCGAGTCTGCAAAATATCCGACGATGTTAAATCCGAACGAGGAGTGGCGGTTCAATCGTTTGTACACCTGATCCGCAAGACTGTCGCCCCCGATGATGACGGCGTTTTGGAGATGTCGTCCTTGCCGGTAGAGTTTCCGCTCGAATGCCTGCACAGCCGCCCTTCCCATAAAAATGAATGAGCAGGATGAGATCCACAGGAGCCCGAATACAATGCGTGAATAGGAAAACCCACGATAGAAAAATGTGGCGCTCATGACGATGAGCATGCCGAGGGTGACGACCTTCACGACACTGATTAACTCGTCGGAGAGACTGACATTCCTTCTCGTACTATACATCTTGCGAGAGTTGAAAAGCATCAGCCACACAGGTATCACGAAGAGCGAGCCGAGCAGGTATCCTCCAATAGGCGGCGCGTCGGCGTCGACAAAGCCGAGGTAATCAAAGAAACCGCTGGAGACACGGAGCCAATAGGAAAAGAGGAATGCAAACTCAATGGCAAGCATATCCATGACAACGGTAAGGAACGGAATGATGACCTCACCGCGCCGGGATTCACCGATGGATGCTGCCGTGCTGGTAGGGGGATGGTTCACGGGTTATCCGTACATTTCACGCTCGACGAGTCCGCAGATGATGTGGCCGATGGTGATGTGCCCTTCCTGGATGCGCTGCGTATCGTTCGATGGGATGATAATGGCCAGGTCGACGAGATCTTTTGATGTGCCACCGTCTTTGCCGAGGAATCCAATCGTTGCCATTCCTTTCAGCTTTGCTGCCTTGAATGCAAGGTTCACGTTCGCCGATTTCCCACTCGTACTGATGCCAATGAGGACGTCTCCCAAATTGCCCAGAGTTTCCACTGAGCGTGCAAACACATTGTCGTAGCCGAGGTCGTTTGCACCTGCCGTCAGAAGGGACGAATCCGTTGTGAGAGCGATCGCCGGAATCCCGGGCCGTTTGATGGCCGGGTTCATGCGAATGACGAATTCCGTTGCGATGTGCTGCGAGTCTGCCGCGCTGCCGCCGTTGCCACAGAGCAGGATCTTTTTCTTCTGGTTGAGGGCGTTGATGATAATATCCACGGCCTTGATGATCCTGTCAGTGCACTGCTCGAAGATCTTCGTCTTCGTTTCCGCGCTGGCCTTCAGTTCATCCTGAATGAACGCCTGTCGGGCGAGTATGGTGAGTGGGAGATG
>CAYPVN010000231.1:0-2812 GCA_964414155.1 uncultured Chitinophagales bacterium | reverse complement strand
CCGGAAGAAATCAGCGAGCTTGAACGGTCCGGTTCCATGCCCCTTCCGGTAAATGGCACAACGTATACCATCGGACAGGAGGATGTCGAGATTATTCGGGAAGATATTGAAGGATGGTTGGTGGAATCCGACGCCGGCATTACGGTTGCACTGGATACCGAGCTGGACGAAGCGCTGCTCACAGAAGGATTCGCGCGTGAATTTGTGAACCGCGTGCAGAATATGAGAAAGGAGGCGGGCTTCAACGTCACGGACAGGATTACCATATATTACAAGGCAGGAGAGAAGCCATCTGCCATGCTGGAAACGATGGCGGCATACATTCAGAACGAAACTCTTGCAGTGGATTTTTCCCATGCCTTCCGTAGTGCGGAGTATACATCAGGACTGGACATCAATGGCGAGGTGGTCGAAGTAAGCATCGAGCGGCACAAACAAGTTTCATAACAAGGAGAAGTCAACCCAATGGCAAAAGGTTCGAAGACAATAATGAAGAGCACGATCGAGATCATGAAAGAGCGGGCTGCGAGCCGTAAGAAACAGCTCAAGAAAGCCAAGGTGAATCTCAAGAAGGCGGTTGCTGTCCGGAATGCGAAACTCGGCGCAAAGAAAGCGCTGGCGCGCAAAGTCGAAGCAGTGGAGTCAAGTCCGAAATGCTTTCCGGCCGATGTACTGAAGCAATTCAAAGAGCTGATCCTGGAGAAACGCAAGGAGACGGTCGAAGAGCTTGACACGCTAAAAGAGAGCATGATGGATGTAACCACCGGCGAGTATGTGAGTGAGAATTCCACGTACTCGTTGCATATGGAACAGGGAACCGATGCGATGGAACGGGAGAAGACGTTCCTGTTTGCCTCGCGGGGCAGCAAGTTTGTCAACCAGCTCGATGATGCCCTCGTCAGAATCGACGAAGGGACATACGGTATATGCAAGGTGTGTACTCTGTTGATTCCCAAGGAGCGGCTTGAGGCAGTACCAACGACCCAGACGTGCGCGGAATACAAGAACACGAACACGCCATGCGAGCGGGGTCGCCTCGCACTATCACGGAAACGGTAACTCCAGATTCTCTTCAGAGCGAGGTAGCGCGTGCGGGTGTTGGTGCTGTCAGGAATAATAATTATTTGTGATCAGATAACGAAGCTGCTGGTGAAGGGAATTGAAATTCCCTGGGCGGGTCTTTCGGTGAAAGGGATGCAGTACGGTGTGAGCAAGCCGATCATTGACGATTTTTTCCGGCTGACCTATATTGAAAACCCCGGCATGGCCTTCGGTATTGATGTTGGGGGAAAGCTCTTCTTCTCCCTCTTTTCTGTCGCCGCAAGTATTGCAATCCTGATGTATCTGTACCACGCGAGGACTGAGGCACTGGGATTCCGTATTTCGCTTGCGATGATTCTCGGCGGAGCAGTCGGCAACCTTATCGATCGAGTGTTTTATGGAGCGGTCTTCGACGAGGCCCCGCTCTTCTACGGCAAGGTTGTGGATTTCTTTGACGTCGATTTTTTTACTATCGACATACTCGGATATCACCTCTCCCGCTGGCCGGTTTTCAATATCGCAGATGCCTCGGTGACCATCGGGGTTCTTCTTCTCCTGTTCTTTCACCGCCAAACAGCCGCCGAAGAGGTGAAATCCGCCTCTCTTGCGGCCGAAGCCATTGAGGTTGCCACAGATCGTTCGAAAAACCCGCCGTCATTTCCCGCCAATACCGATTGACCTTTCTCTCCAGTGAATGCCCCACGAATTTGACATAGTCGTTCCGCCGGGCAAGAAAAAGGAGCGGCTCGACGTCTTCCTGACCAACCATGTTGAGAATGCGACACGCAACAAGGTTCAACGTGCAATTGAAAACGGGGATGTCCTTGTCAACGGAAAACCAGCGCGCTCCAGTCATCAGGTCATGCCGGGTGAAATCGTTCATGTAACATTGCAGCGACCACCACCGCAAGACGCTCTTCCGGAAAATATCCCGCTCGATATTCTCCACGAGGATGATCAACTTATTGTCGTGAACAAACCGGCCGGTATGGTCACCCATCCCGCGTACAGCAATTATACGGGAACGCTCGTCAACGCACTTCTCTATCACTGCAATTCTCTCTCAACGATCAGCGACCCCGCTCGGCCGGGCATCGTCCATCGGTTGGATAAGGATACATCCGGACTGATGGTTGTTGCCAAGACCGATAACGCGCACGCGAAGCTCGCGCGGCAATTTGCTGAACGGACGATCACGCGAGAGTACTGGGCGATCGTGTGGGGAATGTTCAAGCAGCGCAGTGGGATCATTGAAACGCAGCTCGGTAGGAGCAAATCCGACAGGAAGAAAATGGCGGTGGTGGAGGAAGGAAAACACGCGATCACGGAATACACCGTTCTCGAGGAATTTCCCTACCTCTCATTGGTCGAGTTGAAACTTCGCACAGGGCGCACACACCAGATACGCGTCCACCTTGCCCATGTTCAACACCCAATTTTTGGCGACCCGAGTTATAACGGTCGGCATATCGTTGCTGGACCCGGCACACCAAAGCAGAAAGCCGAGGTGCAGAAGCTCCTGAAGCGCATGCCACGACAGGCGCTTCATGCGAAGACCATCGGCTTTGTTCATCCGACAACCAGAAAGAACATGAGTTTCGATTCCAACCTTCCACCCGACATGGCCGACGTTCTGAACGTTGTGCGGCAAACATAAGCCGGGCAATACCATGGCAAAAGCGAGGGTTTTCCCTCAAAAACAGCAGCTTTAGGTTCTGAGCGGATTCTAACTTGTCTCTATCAAAGGGAAGTAATATATTGCATCGCATTT
>CAYPVN010000230.1:0-2814 GCA_964414155.1 uncultured Chitinophagales bacterium | reverse complement strand
GGGCAATCCGTCGTCTCGGCGCGGCTGCGGTGGAGTCATGAGCTGCCGGATGGCTTCAATGATTTCCTGAATGTGTACATCGTGTTGCCCGACTCGTTGCTCAAGTTCTTTGAGCTTATCAGCGAGATCCCGATGGGCGATCATTGTTTCCCTCAACCTCACGAAGGCACGGACAACAAACACGCTCATCTGAACGGCCCGTTGGGTTTTCAGAACATTGGCGGCCATGATGGCTCCATGCTCAGTGAATGCAAAGGGGAGCTTCCGTCGACCACCATGACCTAAACTTGATATCGCATTTTGCGATTTCAAGTGTGTGAATTCATTCCCGGTAAGCTGGAACATGAAATCTTCCGGGAAGCGGTCGATGTTTCTCTTCACCTGCTCATTCAGCCTGCTTGTTGTGACCCCGTAGATCCGTCCCAGGTCGCTATCGAGAATCACCTTCTGCCCACGAAGTGTCAGAATTAATGATTCGATCTTAGGGGAGGTCAGCGCCTGCATTTTCACGTTGCTTGTAGTCCGTTTGTCTCTGGAGTTAGGTTGGCGACTCTTCGAAAATGTAGAGGAAAAATAGACGAGAAGCAATCGGCGCCGATATTTGCAAGAAAATGAGAGAGCACTTCTGGCAAATTGCGGATCGAAAGTGTATCTTTCTCCACAATGGATTCAGGATGTTCTCATTGAAACTCCTTACCGGCATTACACTCCTATTCGTTTTTCTCTCTGGCTGTGCGCCGTCGGTCTACTACGTGAAGCCTCGTGAGTGGAAGACGCAAGCGGTGCAGGATTCCGTCATCAGTTTCTATAGACAATTCCTGCAAGGAAGGCGAATCTTCCTCGACCCCGGCCACGGTGGGGAAGACAGGGTGAACAAAGGTCCGGAAGGAATTGGGATTGAAGCGGACATCAACCTGCGTGTAGGGCTGGCGCTGCGCGAGTTCCTCACCCGCGCGGGAGCAACGGTGTTCATATCGAGGACGAACGATACGACTATTGCGCTCCGTGATCGCCCCATGCTTGCCGTCGCCTCGGGGGCTGAGATCTTCATCTCACTCCACCATAACGCCACAGGCACGGGGGACCAGACTACGAATTACACATCGACCTACTACCACGCGTACGAAGGCCACGCCGATTATCATCCGGCCAACCATGATCTTGCGCGGTACATCCAGCGGGATAACAGCTACGCGATGAGGAATCCGAGCCCTCCATCTTCTCCGACATTCGACGGCACGCTCTCCGATTTCAGTGTCTATCCCAATAGCGGCTTTGCGGTGCTGCGAGACAACCCCTTGCCAGCCGTGCTCGTCGAAGGCTCGTTCTTCACGCACCCGCCCGAAGAGCAGCGCCTTTCACTGGAAGAGTTCAACACCATCGAAGCGTGGGGAATTTTTGTCGGCCTCGGCCGGTACTTCCGGGCCGGGATTCCTCAGCTGCATTTCCAATCCGACTCTGTTGTAACATCACCGACTCCTGCCATCACAATCAGTGTCGTATCGACGGAGAAGATTGATGCACGCACTATCTATACCACACTGGATGGCCTTCCGGTGCAGGCGATGTTCGACAGCACAATGATGCAAATTATGATCTCGCCTACACTGGCGTTGCATGGCGGTGACTATCAGGTGGAGGTAGGGGTACGAAATGAGTTCGGCAATTCATCGTGGCCGTTCAAGCGGAAGATTGTTGTGCGGCTGCCGGCGGCAACGCTCTCGCTTTCTATGCATCCAACGCACTTGCCGCTGTACAACCGGGCATTGGGCAGAATTGAGTGCAGGGCATTCGATCAGGATGGATATCCCGTCGTCGATGGAACGTCGATCAGGTTCACCATCGAGAAGGACAATGTTGATACCACCATGATGACAAAGGATGGCGCAGCATATCTCTATGCAAGAGGCTCAAGCATCCGCCAGACGCGCCTCCTCACGGCATCAGCCGGCACAGTGGACGCTCGCATCTATCTGACGTACCTGAGTGGCTGCGACACCTATGTTACAGGCGTTGTGCGGTCATTATCTGATTCTTCATCGACTCAAGGCGCCGTCGTCACGCAAGTAGTTGATATGAATTCTGACTCGACGCGATCGCTTGACACAAGCTGGACTGACGGACGTTACATCCTGTTCGAGACACTTCCGGATCCTCTCACGCTGCACTTCGAGCACCCCGGTTACTACTCAGCCCGCCACATATTGCGCCATGCCTCCGAACCATCCGAGCTTGATGTGTGGCTTGCGCCGGTTGTGCAAGGGCGGTTGGTCGGCATGACATTTCTCATCGATCCGCGCTTCGGCGGGACCGAGAACGGTGAGGTGAGCATCTCTGGTGTGCGCGCAGCCGATATCAATCTTGCAATTGCCCGTCGTGCACATGAGCTTCTCCGTGCGGCCGGAGCGAACGCCGTCCTCGTGAGGGATAGAGATACAACCATTGCCGAAGCTGAGCGTGCACGCGGCTCAGCCTTCTATCCACGCGGCATGTATGTGAGGATTGATGCATCGGGACGAGGAAAGCAAGTCTCCGCCAAAATCCATCAAAGCATTCCTAACACAGGCTTCGCACGCAACTTGATTAGGGGCGTGACACGTACGGCAGGACTTGATTCCGCTGGAATCTTCGGCTCACAAGATCGTTTTTACGCTGAAGTCGCGATGGGGACGATCAATCTGATTGTTCCATCACCAGTGACGGGTAGGTACGAGTCAATGAAGGAGAGAATGGTGGATGAGATAGCGTGGGGAATGTTTGTCGGAGTCTTGCAGGCAAGCGGGTTTGCGCTCGCTCCTGCGTCAGTGTACGAAG
>CAYPVN010000229.1:0-2814 GCA_964414155.1 uncultured Chitinophagales bacterium | reverse complement strand
TTGCCGGTATACCACCTTTCCAGGGTGGCCAGTTCAACCGCTCCTGCACCTCTCCAAGCGTTGAACAAAAAAATATAGCAAGATTGTGCAGCAAATGCAATTTGACTATCGGACAAATGATCCTATATTAAGCACTCATGAGCCGACAAAAGAAAATTCACTGATGAAGCAAACACTCTTCCCGATGTTACCTCCCTTCATCAGAAGAAGGATTGAGCGAAGTGAGATGCTTCAGCGTATTGTGGGGAATGTTGGCTGGCTGTTCTTTGACAAAGTATTGCGTATGGGAGTTGGCCTGTTGGTGACGGCGTGGGTTGCACGCTACCTCGGGCCAGAACAATATGGAATATGGAATTACGCCATCGCCTTTGCTGCCCTCTTCGGTACATTTGCCACGCTCGGGTTGGATGGCATCGTAGTTCGTGAAGTCGTCAAGGATCCTTTAGGAAGTAACGAGATTCTTGGAAGTGCGTTTGTTTTGAAGCTCGGTGGAGGTGTGCTTGCCCTCGCGATCTCTGTTGGCCTTATCGCTTTCTGGAAACCAGATGACTCTCTGACTTTCTACCTCGTTGTCATAACGGCGGGGACGTTTCTTTGTCAGTCCTTTGATGCAATCGATCTGTTCTTTCAATCCCAGGTCCGGTCGAAGTATTCGGTGCTGGCGAAGGATGCTTCATTCGTTGTTGTATCCCTTGTGAGAATTGCCCTTATCCTGTTCGGAGCCACCGTCATTGCGTTTGCGGGCGCAGGGCTTGCGGAGGCTGTTTTAGGTGCGCTGTTCCTTGTGGTGACATATCGAATGAGAGGAGAATCAGTTCTCCAATGGAGAGTGAAGGTCCACGCCATGCGTGCGATGCTACGTGACAGCTGGCCCCTCATCTTGTCCGGCCTAGTCATCATGGTGTACATGCGGATTGACCAGATAATGATAGGGGAAATGGTGGGGAAGGCAGCCGTTGGGACCTATGCTGCTGCAGTCCGGATTTCTGAGATCTGGTATTTTATCCCAGTCGCGGTCGCAAGCTCCATGTATCCAGCAATTTTAGAACTGAGAAATTCGAACCCAGATCGCTACCGCCTGAGGCTCCAACAACTCTATGACATGCTTACGTGGCTGAGTTTCGGCGGCGCGCTTGTTGTTTCCCTGTCATCAGGAATCATCATCAACTTGCTCTATGGAACAGAGTATCATGAGGCGGCAGGCATTTTGATTATTCATATTTGGACGGGAGTCTTTGTTTCTCTAGGCGTTGCAAGCGGGAAGTACCTTCTCGCTGAAAATCTCACGAGGATTGCATTCTATCGATCACTTTCAGGAGCGGTGGCGAACGTTCTTGCGAATCTTGCTCTTATCCCACGATATGGCGCTGCTGGGGCCGCGATTGCAACATTGCTTTCTCAAATGCTTGCTGGTTATCTTTTCGATATCACAAGCTCATCAACACGATCAATGTTCTTTATGAAAAGCCGGTCTATCCTCTTCATCAACGTATTTAAAACGGACTCTCAAAGAAATGTATAACGACAGGCTCAAGAGGATGGTGGTTCAAGGATTTCGACGCCTCTTTCTTCGCAAGTCCCTGTATCCTCTGCACAAGATTTCATTTAAGCTGAGTCTGCATGGCATGGGGATGTTGAATTATGAGAGCTGGAAGCTGAGCGGAGAGCAGACTTTCCTCAAGAAGATCCTTAATGAAAGGTCTGTGGTCATCGACGTGGGGGCAAACGGCGGTGCCTTTTCGTCTTTAGTAAAACGCATAGCTCCCGATGCCATCGTGTATGCATTTGAGCCACATCCTCTCGCATTTGAGAAACTCGAAACGTCGGCTCGAACGCATGGGTTCAGCGCCTTCAATATGGGCTGTGGTGATGTGGAAGCAGAAGTCTTGCTGTACGACTATCATGAGGGTGTTGCTCATGCTTCCCTTTACAGGCGCGTGATTACGGAAATCCACAAGAAGGACCCTATCGAGCGTCGCGTTAGGATCATCCGACTGGATGATTTTCTTCAGAATCAACTCAAGATTGAGAGAATCAGGCTCCTAAAAACTGATACCGAAGGCAATGATCTCAGTGTGCTGCGAGGTGCGAAGAGGTTAATATTGGAACATGCGATCGATGTTATCCAGTTCGAATTCAATGAGATGAATGTATTTGCCAGAGTGTTCTTTAGAGATTTTGTTGACTTGTTGAATGGCTATCGATTCTACAGATTGTTGCCTGATGGTGCAGTGTCGCTGGGGGAGTATTATCCGGCTTCATTTGAGCTATTTGCGTTCCAAAACATTGCGGCAGTTAGAGAGGGCCTTGATTTACAGATTTGAATGTTCTTCAATGAGAGAACAACTGAACACACCTGTCTTGTTTCTTATTTTTAATCGTCCAGATACGACAAGGCTTGTATTCGACCGAATACGTGCAGCCAGACCAACAAGACTTTACGTGGCGGCCGATGGTCCTCGGGAGAATGTGCCGGACGATGTACTGCGATGCGAAGCCTCACGAAATATTCTTAAAGAAGTCGATTGGGACTGTGAGATTCACACACTCTACAGAGAAAAGAACTATGGTTGCAAGATGGCTGTCAGCTCAGCAATTACCTGGTTCTTCGAGGTCGAACAAGAGGGAATCATCCTGGAAGACGATTGTCTACCCGACCCGACATTCTTCCGTTTCTGCAGTGAGTTGCTTGCCTACTACCGTAATGATGAAAAGGTAATGATGATCAGCGGAACGAACGAGCTTGGTACCTGGAAGGACGATCGACAGAGCTATCATTTTTCAACAGACGGTGTGTGGGGGTGGGCATCGTGG
>CAYPVN010000228.1:0-2841 GCA_964414155.1 uncultured Chitinophagales bacterium | reverse complement strand
AAATATTTTCTCTGCGGTCTCTTCATGCAAGCGATACGTACTGGGTCTTCAATGAGCCATTGCCGCGAACGTGTATAAGCCCGTCTTCTTGCAGCCCCGAGAGGAGGCCTCGAAGCCAGGCCGTATGCTGTCTTCCGAAGGAGCTATGGATCTGCTTCCCCAGTTGATCAGCTCTCAGACTTCTGCCCTCTCTTGTTTGCCGAAGTGTTTCTACGATTCGACCTCGATACATTCGATTTGGGATACCATCAAGTGACGGCTCTCGCTTCGGCTTATGTGAAACGATGCGCGACATTGCAGCCCGCGAAGCGCAGATTGAGGTCGCGGGACATTTTTCACATTGCGGACTCCGTGCAGTGCACACGCCCGCGCCAAGATCCATCAAGGCTTGGTTCCAATCATACACCCGGCGATCAGGAAGAAGGTTGTCGGCAAGTTTCCATATTTGTTTGAGAGGTTGCAAGTGCTTGGTGGTTCCCATCTTCCAAAAAATTCTCGATAGAACCCTCTGCACGTTTACATCAACGACCGGAACACTCACCCCAAACGCGGATGCTCGTAAGGCATTTGCAGTGTATCTCCCGATTCCCGGTAGTGACATCAGTTGATTGTATTCCTCTGGCATTCTCCCACCATACTCATCTATTACCCGTTGTGCAAGCTTGTGCAGCCGGACTGCTCTATTATTGTAGCCCATACCCCGCCATTTCAAGACAACATCTCTCTGCCGCGCTTCAGCAAGTGCCCGTAGTGTTGGGAATCTGCGAAGAAAATGCGGGTACTTTACCAACACTCGGTTGACTTGTGTTTGTTGCAACATGACTTCCGAAATCAGAATCTGGTAGGGATTCAATATATTGACTGCCCTACCGACAGGAACACGCCAAGGGAGGCTGCGCCCATGGCGCTCATACCAACGGAGGATGGTTGAGACAGCTTTACGCTGTTTGCTCTTGTTGTACATACTTAATAAGCAGTTCGATGGAGGTCCTGTTGCCTTCCAGAATATCCATTTCAAAAAGAGCCGTCGGTGTTACCCACTGGATCTGTTCGAACGCCTTGCCGATTGGTTCACCGAGAAAACTGCCGACGAGAAAATACACGACATGGAATGACCCGTCCCTATTGGGATCCAACGTTCCCTCTGGATACACCCATTCCTGGCGCGAAAACTCCCTTGCCGCGGTAATTTCAATGCCAAGCTCCTCCCGTAATTCCCTGTCGAGTGCCTCCCGCGCTGTTTCGCTCGTCTCGATTTTTCCGCCGGGGAATTCCCATTTGAGCGGATAGCGAGCAGTTCGCTTGCGTTGACAGGCAAGAACAAGCCCCTCGCGTAGTATTATCCCCACTGCAACGTGTTTCATGCACTAAGATATGAAAATGGGGCTGAATCCAAAAGATGAGTTTCCCTGTTTCCGTTATGTCGAGACGAAAAAATTGTTGTTGATGAAATGGGTGCCAAGCAAAGCTGTTCCAATTCTTTTCAGGTGCGAGGAGGTGGCCAGCCTGACGGCAGTTTGGCAGACGGTTGACGAGGGTTCAAGAGAAATAACTTCTGTTACAATATTGTCCTACTCTAGAAGTTGTGTCAATGTAGGAGAAGAGAACGCCACGCTTAATCAGGGGGAAGTGTCTATTCCGTCCGTACGTAGTCCACGAATTCATAGGCTTCCCGCTTCTCTCGGCGGACTGCTTTGAACTTACGTCGGAGCAACCCTTCAAACTCCGGGAAGAACGCGTCTCCTTCAACCTCCTGATCAACAAATGTCAGGAATAACTCATCGGCTTTGTCGAGCAAAGCGGCATAAACCCCCGCACCACCAACGACAAAGACCCGTTCTTCGTCCTCTAATGCTGCAAGAGCTGCGTCTATGGCTGGATAACTCTCGATGCCGGGGATTGGTGTAGATGTGAGGACGACGTTTCTACGATCGGAGAGAGGCTTGCCGAGAGATTCCCACGTTTTTCTTCCCATGAGGACAGCATGACCTGAGGTGAGTCGTTTGAATCGTTTCAGGTCATCAGAGATATGCCAGGGGAGTTTGCCGGCCTTTCCGATTACGCGGTTCTTCCCGATTGCGGCAATGATGGCAAGCTTCACACCGCGACCTCGAATTTGATCGGATCATAACATTCATATCCAACCAGAGTAAAATCCTCGAACCGCAGTTCATCGATGGGCCTGCGCGCAATCTCAACGCGCGGCAGCGGCTTTGGCGTCCGCTGGAGTTGCTCCTTCAAGCCGTCGATGTGATTGACATACACGTGCGCATCCACAATCGTATGGCTGAAGAAACCAGGCTCGAACCCGGTTTCCTGCGCAAGAATTTGTGTGAGCAGAGCGTACGCGGCAAGGTTGAATGGAATGCCGAGCGCGATGTCGCCGGAGCGCTGCGTGAGATGACAGCTGAGCTTATCCCCCAGTACATTGAAAGCAAATGTGTAATGACAGGGAGGGAGTTTGCTGCCCATCGCATTGCCGGGCTCCCACGCCGTAACCACCATGCGACGGGAATTGGGATCGGTCTTGAGAAGCTTGATGATGTTTCCAATCTGATCAACTTCAACAACATCATACGAACCTGTCTCCGGGTTCACCTGCGCACTGGGGAATTTCCTCCAGTACCGGCCATATGCAGTGTCAAGGTTGCCGTTCCCATCTGCCCAGGCATCCCAGATCTTCGTATGCTGTCGCAGATTGCGTATGTGGTCTTCGCCGGAGAGATACCAGAGCACCTCATGCAGCATCGACTTGAAGTTAACCTTCTTGGTCGTGAGCAACGGGTAGCCTTTGCTGAGGTCAACAATATAATGTTCAGCAAAGCAGGAAACTGTATCGAT
>CAYPVN010000227.1:0-2847 GCA_964414155.1 uncultured Chitinophagales bacterium | reverse complement strand
CGTCGCCAGATTCCCTGGCATGAGAACTTGTTTTCGTACAGCGCACGGCCGATGATGACGGAGTCGACTCCGTACCGCTCGAGTTCCTGAACCTTCAGCAAATCGTCGAGACCGGAAATGCCGCCGGCTGATGTAACGCGCATGCCGGTTTTTTCTCCCAGATCGCGCAACACATTCAGATTGACGCCCCGGAGGGTCCCATCGAGTCGGATGTCCGTGTACACAACGCGACGGAACCCGAGCGCTTTTGCATTCAGCGCAACGGATAACGCCGTAAGACCGGATGATTCCGCCCAGCCATGAGTCGCCACAATTCCATCCATGGCATCGATACCCAGGACAACCTTGCTGGATCCAAATTTCTCAACAACCCGTTTAGCTTCGTCCGGGTTTTCTATCACCATTGTGCCCACGAGGACACGATAGACTCCGAGGTCGAACGCCTGCTGCACGGCGTTAAAGCTTCGCAAGCCGCCCCCTAATTCGATGGGAATATCGACGGTTGCCACCATCTGCTTGATCATGGCAACATTGACAAGGTAGCCTTCCCGCGCGCCGTCAATATCCGTTACATGGAGCGACCGTGCATTCTCCTTGCGCCACAATTTCGCCATCTCAAGAGGATGATCGGAGTAGGTGAACCCTTCGATCCCCTGCACCATTTGAACACAGTGACCGCCCTTGATGTCAACCGCAGGAATAATCAGCAGCATAAGGAACACTTCGTAGTAAACTGAAATCAAATTGCACAAAAAACGTTTCAATTTCAAGCTGACCGCTTCCATTTTAGAAGGCAATTCAGTACCATCTGTCTAAGCATTTCACCACCCTTCAGACTGACAATGGTATTCATGTTTGTCCGCAGAATTGTAACCCGACTCTTCCTTGTCTCCTGTGCTCTCCATTTCATCTCTTACTCAAGTCCCAAGCTTGTTGTCGTGATCAGTCTCGATCAATTCAAGTATGAGTACCTTACAAGATTCCGAGCCTATTACGGTTCAGAAGGATTCCAACGACTGATTGCGAATGGCGCAAATTTCTCAAACGCCGTCTATAAACATGCTTTCAACATGACAGGCCCCGGACATGCAGTGATTCTCACGGGAGCCTATGGCAACGTGAATGGGATAGTGGCAAACTCATGGTACGATCAGACGGCACAGCAGAACGTGTATTGCGTCGCCGACAAGAATGTTTCCATCGTCGGGGCGAGCGGAGAAGGACGATCACCTGCCAACCTCATCGCCCCAACGTTTGGCGATGAGCTTCGACTTCATACGGGGTTCGTCAGCAAGGTCGTTTCAGTTTCTCACAAAGACAGGGCAGCGATTCTCCTGGGCGGCAAAATGGCCAATGGCGCCTTCTGGCTGGCCGATTCCAACTTTGTCAGCTCAACCTACTACATGGATTCTCTTCCCACGTGGGTCCGGAAGTTCAACGCATCGGGTGTGGTGACTTCTTTTTTTGGAAAGACATGGCAAGCGGTGCTTCCTGAAGGAGCGTATGCAACGATGGACAATGATGACGTGCCGTACGAGTCGAACTGGAGCACTACCGGCAGGATATTTCCGCATCTCATTCGTGGTGAGGATCCTGTTCACATCACCAAGTCGTATTACTCCGCCCTTCTCACGAGCCCGTTCGGCAACGAGGTGCTGGCGGCCCTTGCAAAAGCTGCAATCGAGGGTGAGCGCCTCGGTCAGGATGTGTACCCGGATCTGCTGTGTGTTAATTTCTCTTCCTTTGATTATGTGGGGCATTCGTTCGGCCCGCACAGCAGAGAAATCATTGAGATGGCCGTCCAAACCGACCGTCTTCTTGCAGAATTTCTCCAATACCTTGATACACGCGTGGGCTTGAAGAACACCGTTGTTGTTCTCACCAGTGATCACGGCGTGACGCCAATTCCCGAGTACATTCGTGCTCATTATCCAAATGCCGATGTCGGCAGGATTTCCCGGACGCGGATTGAAGAGCACTGTGATTCATCGCTCGTGAACGGATTCGGAAAACCCCTGGACGGAAGAAAATGGGTCAAGCGTACCATCGAGGGCAACATCTACCTCGATCACACAGTCTTGTCGGAAATGAAGCTCGATCTCGATCGGGTCGCAGCTGCGTTGGCAGATTCGTTGATGGACCTGCATGAAATTGCGCTGGCGATTCCACGGCAGATGTTCCTCGCCGGCTCGACTCAATCCCCGCTCGAAGAGAAACTCAGGAGAAGTTTTCATCCGAAACGGAGTGGCGACGTGATGTTTGCGTTGAAACCGTTTTACTACGAAGATGCCAGTTCTGAGGGTGCGGAACATGGCCACCCGTATGACCATGATGCGCATGTCCCATTGATCATCATGGGCGTGGGGATACAGAACGGGACCTATGCCACGGAATGCAGTCCGGCAGATATTGGCCCAACATTGTCGGCGTTGCTTGGGATCGAGTTTCCCGCCGCGCGCGAAGGACGCGTGCTTGTGGAGGCTTTGAAGCGTCCCTGATTCGTGATCTCCCCAAAGATTCTCCCGGCAACACAAACGCTGTTCTTACGCGCCGCCGTGGAATGCGGTCACCAAAAAAAGTAACGGAAGCATAAACAACCCTAGGGTTCAGCAATGGCAACATTGGATGCGACAGATCGCTGGTGGAAGACCACGGAAGGAAGCACGGGACGGCTCATTCAACTCTGTATCGGGTACTTCGTTTTTTACGTAATCACCGGGGTGACCGTAAAATACTTCACGGGCAGGCCGGAGCTCGGCCTCCCGATGATGCACGAAATCGAGTATCTCGTTTATAACACCATCGGCGGCAGTCTTATCGCTCTTTCTGTTGCGGTCATTCTTCGAT
>CAYPVN010000226.1:0-2864 GCA_964414155.1 uncultured Chitinophagales bacterium | reverse complement strand
TCGACAAAGCTAGGGACATTCAGAAGAGCATACTTCCGGAACATGAGATGAAGTTTGCCGGTTACGACATGTATGGAGTATCCCTGCCAGATCGGATTGTCGGCGGTGATTTTTTTGATTACCTCAGTGCATCAGACGATAAGGAGCGGCTGGCTGTTGCAATTGGAGATGCCGCCAGTAAGGGATTGTCTGCGGCGGCCCAGGCGCTCTATGTCTCCGGCGCGTTGCGGATGGGTGTCGAATATCAGACGAAGATCAGCACTCTTATCGGCAGGATCAACCGGCTCGTCAACAGGACGTTTACGACTGAGCACTTCATTTCGATGGCATATGTCGAGCTCAGCACTTCCGACAACGGGCTTGTTTTTTACGTCAATGCCGGGCACTGCAATCCCATTCTCTTGCGAGGGAAGACTGATGAGGTGGAAACACTCCCGGCGACCGGACAGCTGATCGGGCCTTTCCCTAACGAAAAGTACCGCACTGAATACGTGCTGATGAACAAGGGAGATACTCTTCTTCTCTACACAGACGGCATTACGGAGGCTTCAAATGAGAATCGTGAAATGTATGGCGAGCAACGGTTGATCGGAAAGCTGAAAGAGCACAGAGCGAACACGCCACGCGAAATTTGCCGCCTCATACTCGAAGACGTCCAGCTGCACAACCGTCTGATCGAGTACTCCGACGACAAAACACTCGTCGTCATCAAACGCACTCGCTGAGAAATCCCACAAAAAAACCGGCCGCTATTAGGCCGGTCTCTCTTCTTGAATGCAATCCGGTTTGTTACTTCAGCACCAGCATCTTTCTACTTTGGACAAGCGAACCCGAGGTCAGCCGGTATATGTAGACCCCGCTCGGCAGGTTCTTTGCATTGAGCTGCACCGTTTGTTCTCTCACTGTCTGAACACCGTCTACCAGGGTGGCCACATTGCGACCGAGTATATCCAGAACCGCAAGTGTAACATGCGCCGTGTGGGGAATGGAGTAACGAATGATGGTGAGGGGATTGAACGGATTGGGATAGTTCTGTTCCAGCGAGAACCGTGCCGGGTGGCCATCAGGATCGCCCGCAACACTAACTGCACTCCCCCGGTTGAACCTGTAGATTACCCCGCCGTTACATAACACGTACAATTCATTGTTCTGGTCCGTCCCGAAAGAGAGGATCGACGATGGGGCAACCAGCAGCAAGGAGTCTTCGGTGACCGTGCCGTTTTCATAGCGCAGTTTCCAGATCTCGCGGCTGCAATAATCGCCGTAGATGTACCGTCCGGTAAGTTCCTGCCGGTACGATCCCCTGTACACGTACCCTCCGACGATCGAACACTTTCCTCCCGAGTGATTATAAACTTTGAAGGGGAAGGTATAGAGCGAACTTGGGCCACAACCGGAGGTGTTATACGCTGCATTCCCTTCGTAGCACCTCCAACCGTAATTCATCCCGCTCTCGATGAGGTCCACCTCTTCCAAACTCCCCTGCCCTACATCACCGCAATAGATGAGTCCAGTCACCGGGTCCTGGCTGAACCGCCAGGGGTTTCGCAATCCCCATGCGAAGATTTCCGGCTTGCCGCCGCCCGTGGCAAAGGGATTCGTCGGAGGGATACCGTAGTTCTGTGCGCCGATAGTGGTGTCGACATTGATCCTCAGCATTTTGCCGAGGAGGCTGTCCAGGTTCTGCGCTCGGTTGCCAGGGTCACCTGCGCTTCCTCCATCCCCCATGCCGATGTAGAGATAACCATCTTGCCCGAACATCAGGTGACCGCCGTTGTGGTCCGTATAAGGTTGGAAAATAGTCAGGAGCCGTACTTCGCTGTTGAAGTCCCCCTGGTTGGGGTTGCCGGGGTTGACACTATACCGGGCAATAATCGTTCTACCCGTGCTTGAGGTTGAGCCTGGCGCCGTGTAATCGACATAGAAGTATCCATTGGTGGCATAATTCGGATGAAAGGTAAGCCCGAGCAGGCCACGCTCATCACCTCCGCTCCCGGTGATGATTCTGGATGAGACATCAAGGAATGTAGTAGCGGAAGTGATCGTTGAGTCGTTGGCAAAGACCTTGATCAATCCATTCTTTTGAACGACGAAGACGCGATTCGTCCCATCGTTGCTGTGCGTCAGGAATACCGGCTGGGTAAATGTCAGGTCCGGGAATGCATTAACGAGCTGGACGGGCTGCGAAAAACCGAGCGTGGAGCAGAACACCAACGCACGGAGTGCAATGTTGCGGTGCTGCATTGAAATCATTTCCATAATGCAAATGGACGGAAGGGCTGAGAGTCACTTCGTAACGATCATTTTCTTGGTCTCGACAAAATCCGGGGCTTGAATACGATAGAAGTAGATGCCGCTTGGCAGCTCTCCAATCTTGAATTCGAATTCGTATGTCCCGGCAGTTTGCACACCTTCATAGATCACGGCCACTTCCTGGCCGAGCAGATTGAATACGACCAGTCTTACGTGACCGCTTTTCGGGATGGTGTATTTTATGGAGGTAGATGGATTGAATGGGTTGGGGAAATTTTGTTGCAGCATCGACTCGCTGGCCTTCTCGGTCTCTTCTACCACAGGCTGAATAAATGCGATGGACAAACTCCTAAAAATCGTCGTTGAAGACAAAGTTCCGTCTGAAACCTTGACCCGCCAGAAATACTCTTGAGTACGGCGGGGAAACGTTCGCAGCACCGTGGTCGATCTGCCGACCGAAATTGATTGAGAGGCGGGAGTAGTAAATGTACTCACTGTATCGATTTCCAGCGTGTACCGCAGCGTATCCAGATCGGGATCCGTTGCCTCCATCCAGGAAAAATGTATCTCGGGATTGCTCCCGATGAAATTCAGCGTTGTGTCGCTGACGG
>CAYPVN010000225.1:0-2896 GCA_964414155.1 uncultured Chitinophagales bacterium | reverse complement strand
CTTGAGAAGCTCCACAATGAGATTTGGATAATAGGAAACATCTTTCAGTCCTGTTGGCAGGCTATCTCCTACCCCATCGTAATCAGAGCCGATGCCGACATGATCAACTCCCACAAGCTTGGCCACATGATCGATATGTGCAACAACATCTGTAACATCCGCGAACCCGACCGGATGTTCCTTCCGATAATTTTTTGAGAACTCTTTTGCAGCCGGATCATCGGACTTCAGGTTGTTTTCCGCGAGAGCCTTCTCCAGTGCTTTCGATCGCATGGAATACTTCGCCCTAATGCTGTCGACAAGAAACATCGATCCAAAATTGATCTGGATGACACCACCCTTTGAAGCGAGAAGCTTTATCATCTCGTCATCCATATTCCTCTCCCAACCGGGGGTAAAATACCTGCACGACGAATGCGAAGCGATGACCGGTGCCGTACTCAATCGCATCACCTGGTAAAAAGCACTGTCGGAAACATGAGAGACATCGATCATCATCCCAAGACGATTCATCTCCGCAACGACTTCCCTTCCGAATGGACTCAGGCCATTCCATTTTCTCTCTTCATCGAAAGAGGAGTCGCAGATGTGGTTGTTCTTCGCATGGGTCAGCGTCACGTACCGGATCCCGCGATCATAGAAATACCTCACGTTCTCAAGCTTCCCCTCGAATGGTGAGCCATTCTCCATACCCATCGGAAGCGAAATCTTGCCGACGGCAAATTGCGCACGGATGTCAGTCACGGATCGTGCAACAGCGAACTTGTCCGGCCAGTCCTTCTCAAACTTCTCAACCATGTCAATGAGTCGATCGGCGAATGCCTTCGCACCCTTTCCTTCATAAGAGGAAGGAACAAAAATCGACATGAATGGAGCATTCAACCCACCTGCTTTTGCGCGAGGATAATCAAAATCACCACCCGATGTACGGACGGAGATATCCTCCATCTTATCCAAAAGCCGGTCAGGTACGTCCACGTGTGTGTCAACAATGATCACCTCTTGCGCCAGCTTTGAGGCTCTTGCGGTGAGTTCCGATTCCGACTTCATGCTCTGTGCCTGACCAAGAATGGTAAGAAGGAATAGGGTTGAAATAACAAGGGACTCCTTCATTTGAGAGCTCCGATTATTGAACTACGATGTGAGGGTAAATGCGAAAATAGTCCTTGCCAACACTTACCTGCTTGCGTACTGGGGTCTTCGAGCATATCGAATTGGGTCATCGACCCCTGCAAGCTGAAATCCTCTCAGTCTCAATGCGCAACTGTCACACACTCCACAGGCTTCGTCTTCGCTTTGATAACACGACCAGGCAAGATGGAAAGGGGCTTTCAAACCAACACCACGGCGCACTATTTCCATTTTTGACATGTGAATAAGTGGCGTTACAATTTCGATTTTGGTCGTCGGGCGGGTTCCCGAGTTGATGACACCTTGAAACGCATCATAGAATTCCTCTCGACAGTCGGGATACCCCGAGGAATCCTCTTGCACTGCGCCGACGTAGATTCTAGAAGCGCCAAGCACCTCCGCCCAGCTGACGGCAACCGAGAGCATGTTCGCATTTCGGAACGGTACGTAGGAAGTGGGTATCTCTGTTCGATGGAGGTTTGCTTCACTGACGTCAATAGATGGATCAGTCAGGCTCGACCCCCCAATCTTCGAAAGATGCTCCATTGATGCGACAAGGCGGTGCGCAGCCCCGTAATGATCGGCAATTTCATGAAATGCCCTGAGTTCCCTTTTTTCAGTCCGCTGTCCATAATTCAGATGTAACAGTGCCAGCGAATATTCCTGATGTGCGATAGCTGTCGTGACGCAACTATCCATGCCGCCGCTAGCAAGAACTACCGCAAGGTTCTTCCCCATTTTACACACCCCTGGTCGCAGGTTCCCATATAAACTTATGCATCTGCAGCTGGAACCTGACACTCAGTTTGCTTTCAAGAATCCACGTAGCAAGGTCAATTGGAGCCAGAACGCCGAAGACAACAGACATGAGAACGGGACAGCACTTGTCGATGCCATATCGTTGGATCATCTCCACAGACCAATCAAAATCATCACGGTTTCCAATTACGAACTTCACTTCATCGGTTGACTTCAGGCACTGAACGTTAGCCCAGAGATTCTTCTTCTCCATTCCACTGCTCGGACACTTGAAGTCCACAATTCTCTTTACCCGGCTGTCCACTCTGCTTATATCGAGACTTCCTCCGGTTTCAAGAAGCGTTTCGTAACCACGATCGCAGAGCGTTTTCATGAGCTCATGCACTCCATCCTGGGCAAGCGGTTCACCGCCGGTTACCTCGACTAATTTGCACTTGTACTCTTCCACCCTTCCCAAGATGTCAGCCAGGGTCATTTCTTTTCCTTCAAAGAAGGCATACTCCGTATCACAGTAAGTGCATCGCAGGTTACAATAAGTCAGCCGCACGAATACACATGGACGACCCATGTGGCTTGATTCACCCTGAATGCTATGGAAGATCTCGTTGATAACGAGGGTTGTCATACCGAAAGAAGCAGATGTGCGAGGAAAAGGTACGGAGAAGGGCCTGGAAAATCAAGGAATGAGCAAAGAAGAAAGTATCCTGGATTAGAACACTACCGAAAAGAGTTGAATCCTAACAACTCATGAAGCGATGAGAACTCACCGAGCTATTTCTTTTGTGAGTAACTTCTTTCGGCGAGACAGACAATTGATAATGGATGCCATGACCACGTCCTGATCCATGGGCTTGAGAATGAAATCGTCGACGCCAAGTCTCTTGCCTGCAATCAATGTATCACGATCGATCCTTGTCGCAAGGAACATAAACGGGACCTCACAGAGGTTCCCGTTGGTTCTAATCCAAAGATAAAGATCAAAACCGGCGGGGCCATTCTCAAAATT
>CAYPVN010000224.1:0-2900 GCA_964414155.1 uncultured Chitinophagales bacterium | reverse complement strand
ACAATTGCAGGGTTAGCGTCTTGATTCGGGCAGGCTATCACCTCATCCACACAAATTTCTTGTGTTTTGATTACAAAAGTTCTATCCTTTCAATCATTCAGTCTCGCATACCACGCACTGTTCCATTGGCACATCGATCAACTGATTGTATCCTTACCAGCAAGCGGGTTGTAACTCCCGACGGAGTGAAGGAGGCAGCCGTGCGCATCCGGGATGGGAAAATCGTTGATGTCGTTTCGCGTTCCGATATTCCTGCCAGAACTCACGTCGAAGACTACGATAATCTAGTTATCATGCCGGGGTTGGTTGATACGCACGTGCATATCAACGAACCGGGCCTGCCCGCCGGAGGGTCGCTTACGCTCCAGAGCTTCAGCGACGGAGCGCGGTTCGGCCCGCAGGCGGGGAGGACAGAGTGGGAGGGATTTGAAACTGCAACGCAAGCGGCCGCGGCGGGAGGAGTGACGACGCTTGTGGATATGCCGCTGAATTCGAGTCCAGTTACAACTACTGTCGATGCACTCAACAGGAAACTCGAAGCCGCGGAGGGCAAACTATGGGTGGATTGTGGATTCTACGCCGGGCTCGTTCCGGGAAACGCCGATCAGATGCATTCATTGATTGAGGCGGGAGTTCTCGGTGTAAAGGCTTTCCTGATTCACTCGGGCATTGATGAGTTTCCAAATGCTGTCGAGACGGATCTTCGCGCGGCGATGCCGGTAATGGCAGCAGCCGGGGTTCCCCTGCTTGTTCATGCAGAGCTCAGCTCGAACGCTCCATCACCCAACACTCCGGGTCAAGACCCTCGTTCGTACTCCGCGTATCTTGCCTCTCGTCCGCGGCAATGGGAACATGATGCCATCAACCTCATGATCTCGCTTTGTAGGGAATTCAATTGCAGAACCCACATCGTTCATCTCACATCAGCCGATGCGGTTCCGATGTTGCGCGCTGCACGTGAGGAAGGACTTCCTCTTACTGTCGAGACATGTCCGCATTACCTGTTCTTCTCCGCCGAAAAGATTCCCGACGGTGACACGCGTTTCAAATGCGCTCCACCGATCCGGGAAGAAGAGAACCGGCGGCGTTTGTGGACTGCACTGAAGGAACGGAATATCGATTTCATCGTTTCCGATCATTCACCATGTCCACCGCCAATGAAAATGCCGGAGACTGGCGATTTCATGAAGGCTTGGGGCGGTATTGCATCGCTCCAATTCGGCCTCTCTATTATATGGACCGAAGCCCGGCGGCGCGGGTTTTCAATCCAGGATGTTGCGGAATGGATGTGCCGGCGCCCTGCTCAATTTGTCGGATTGGGATCCCGGAAGGGAGCGATTGCTTCCGGTTGTGACGCGGATTTTGTATTATGGAATCCCGAAGGGGACTTCACGGTGAAGCCATCAAGTATCTTGCACCGGCACAAAATCACGCCGTATGATGGACGGTCACTGTACGGAGTGGTCGAAAAGACGATCCTTCGGGGAAGGACGGTGTATGAACATGGTTCCGTTTCTACGACCTCATCCGGCAACACGATGCTTCGAACGTTAACCAGTTTTCCTACAGCTTAGCGGAGAAAACATTCATGGCATCCGATCCACAGCATCAAGCCGCGGCATTTTCAGGGTTGATTGATCTGGCAGCCGAGCGAGTGGGCGGCAAGGCACTCGTTGTAAGCGATGAGTTCTTTGCGCCGAAAGAGAGTCTGCTCAAGCCGGGCAGGGGTGTGTTCATCCCCGATAAGTATACCGACCGCGGGAAGTGGATGGACGGATGGGAATCCCGAAGGAAAAGAATACCCGGGAACGATTGGTGCGTCATCCAACTTGGACTTCCCGGCACTATTAAGGGAATCGACATTGACACAAATTATTTTCTTGGAAACAATCCTGCGTACGCATCTGTCGAAGCATGTGTTATGGTGGGCGGGATTGCCGGAGACGCGTTGAAGGATAACACAATTGAATGGGTGGAGATCCTGCCGCGCTCACCGATCATGCCGGGTTCGCAGAACCTGTTCTCTATTATATCGGATCAACGATGGACGCATGTCCGGCTTAACATATTTCCCGATGGCGGTGTGGCGCGTCTCCGGGTGTACGGCGAAGTCGTGCCTGACTGGAATCGGTTCACACGCGACGAACTGATTAACCTTGCTGCGGTTGGCAGTGGTGCACTGGTTGTTGCTGCGAGTGATATGTTCTTTGGCTCGAAGGAAAACCTCATTATGCCGGGGCGCGCCGTCAACATGGGTGATGGCTGGGAAACGAAACGCCGCCGGGGACCCGGCCATGATTGGGCGATTGTCCGGCTGGGAAAGCCCGGACGCATCAAGAAGATCGAAATCGATACCAATCACTTCAAAGGAAACTATCCCGACCAGTGTTCCATCGATGTGTGTCATCAGCCCAATGCTGTTGTGGACGCGCTGACTTGGCCGGATATTAAGTGGAGCGAGGTTCTGCCAAAAACGAAACTCGAAGCGGACAAGCAGCACTACTTTGAAAAGGAACTTCGCGATACGGGCGTGTGCAGCCATGTGCGACTGAACATTTATCCTGACGGTGGTGTGAGTCGGTTGAGAGTATTAGGAACTCTCTAGCGTATGACCCTCGCACAGCTCAATGCGCTGGCTCCGGAGCAGGTCCGATCTGAATTCGTCCGTTGCTGCGGCTCGGCAATCTGGGTTTCGAGAATAACGGACTCGCGTCCGTTCACAACTGTAAAGGAACTCTACGACATTGCCGAGCGAATCTGGCAGGCGCTCTCAGAGCATGAGTGGAAAGAAGCCTTCTCCCATCATCCCCAAATTGGTGATGTAAAGGGTTTGAGGGAAAAGTTCGCAGCGACGGCACACTGGGCAGGTGGTGAACAGGCGGGAGTGGAAGGGGCGGAGG
>CAYPVN010000223.1:0-2908 GCA_964414155.1 uncultured Chitinophagales bacterium | reverse complement strand
TGTGATCTCGTGGTCACTGCAGTCACCATGGCAACGCACATTACGATAGGGTTGAACAAACGTATTGTCCTCTTCAATAATATTTTCAATCGTCACGAGTTCGAGCTGTACGGATTGGGGGAAATTCTCGAGCCGGACTTCGACTGCACCTGTTATTATTCTCCGGTCTGCCCCAACAATTGCATGCAATATCTCTCGGTGAAGACCGTGTTCGACGCCTGCGTCCGGCAGCTTAAACATCTCTCGGCTGATGAGCAAACCAAAGCTGCGTAAGAGCTCTCCTCCCGCTGAACATCCGCTGCACGACATCAAGGACTGGCAGGCCATGCTTGCCCTGGTCGTTCTTGTCGTTGTGTTCTTCCGCGATATTCTCTTTCAGAAGGCGTTCATGTGGGAGGACTTTCTTTATCAATACTATCCGTGGAGGAACTTCGCCGCGGTGTCGCTCGCCAGTGGTGAACTGCCTCTCTGGAATCCATTCACGTTTAACGGGATGCCCTTTCAGGCCGACATCCAGACCGCTCTCTTTTATATACCCAATCTTCTCCTGACATTGTTCGTTCGCGGCGAGCGCTTGCCGTTTTACGCGCTGGAGACGCACAACGTTCTGCATTTCGCCGTTGCCGCAATTTGCATGTACTACCTTGCAAAGCAGTATGGCTTGAAAAACTGGGCGGCGCTTTTCAGCGGACTTGTATTCGGCCTTTCAGGGTTTCTCATCACGCACGCAATCCATCAAACATTTGTCTGTCAGGCAGCCTGGTTGCCGTTGATCGTGTTATTGTTTCGGAAGGCATTGCTGCAACGCTCGATACTCAGTATGATTGTTGGCGGTGCGTTAATCGGCCAAGCCGTGCTTGCGGGTTCGCCACAGCTCTCGCTGTATGTTTTCTTCTTTCTCCTGGTTCTGTTTCTTTTTGAATTCATCTCCTTATCGCGATCACAAGGGTTCAAACCATCACTGCCGATGGTGCCGTTCGCGGCGGGCTTTATCGTCATTGCCCTGGCTCTCTCGGCCATCCAACTTCTCCCGACGATGGAACTCGCGGGCTATTCACAGCGCGCGGAAATTACGTACCAGAAGTCGCTTGACGGCTCATTGACATGGGAACAACTCATCACGATCGTCGTTCCTAAATTCTTCGGCGCAATGACCGCACAGGGCGTCACGTTCTGGGGGCCCGGCGGGTATGGACAATACATTGAAACCTGTTTGTATGTCGGTATCCCGGGCGTCGTGTTTGTCTTGCTGGCTTTCTCTCTTTTGCGGCGGAACTCCCACATTGCATTCTACTCCGCCGTCATGGTGTTTGCAATCCTGTATGCGCTCGGCGATAGCTTCATCCTCCATAAGTTCTTCTTCCACGTTATCCCGGGTTTTGAGAAGTTCAGAAACCCCGGCAGGATGTCGCTCCTGTTCACGTTTGCCGCCGCTCTTCTCGGCGGCTTTGGGCTTCAGCACTTATTGGATATATCAGAACCAGAAAAGAAGAACTTCCAAAAGGTAGTTGCTCTCATCGGGGCATTCGGTGTGCTAATCTGGGTTGTGGTACAGTTTGGCATTCTCCAGCCGACTAACGATTTGAGGCTCTATGAACAGGTGCACGCGATAGCAACCAACGCGGCAACCACAATGCTGTTGATAACACTAGCTGTATCTGTGATCCTGTTTCTCTTGATCCGGAGAAAAATCTCTCCAGTTGTTGGTGTGGTTGGCGTCTGCCTTGTTCAATATTTGGATATCTCTCTCTTTGGCTTCAATCAGAATAACTCCGCACTGGATCCGAAAGACTACTATGGTCGCTCTGCAGAGATTGTGAAGTTTCTGAAAGAAGATGGTAAGCAAGAATACTTCCGGGTGAACTCGCGTGAGAAGGGGACAATGATTCTTGATCGGAACCAGGGGATGATCGACCGGATTTTTCTGATGGAAGGATACACCCCACTCGGGTTACAGCGCGCGTATCTGCCCGGAAAGGATTGGGATCAAGTACGCGACATGCTAAACGCCAAGTACCGCATTGTGGTTGACGAGCAGCAGCGGACGATGAACCTGGCCCGTTCCACAACCTACTTGCCCCGTGCGTATTTTGTGTATAATACAAGAGTCATCAAGGGTGAACCTGAGGTACGGGCCTTCATGGAGGGAGGCAACTTCGATCCCGCCAGGATGCTCGTTCTCGAAGAAGATCCGGAATCACCTCTTGCCGATACCATACACACAACTGAGTGGTCGGCGTCGATCACATCATACACTTTGAACGCGATCACGCTATCCGTCTCAACGCCGAAAGATGGCTACCTCGTCTTGAGTGAAGTCTATTATCCCGGGTGGCATGCGTACGTTGATGGCCGCCCTGAGAAAATGTATCAGGCCGACTGGAGCTTGCGCGCTATGCGGATTGCCGCTGGTTCTCATTACGTAGAGGTGCGTTTTGAGCCGAAAAGTTTCTACACCGGTGCCTGGATAACCATTGCTTCGGTAGGACTCTCGCTTGCGGGCCTGCTGTACTCATCGCGCAAGAAAAGAAAACCCGCAGAGCCGCTATGAAGATCATCATTGTCAGCACAGCATATCCTTTGCGCGGTGGCATCGCACACTTCAACGCGTTGCTCGCCGCCGCGTTGAGCGAGCGACACACGGTCGAGACGATCACATTCAAGCGCCAGTACCCGGCATTCCTTTTTCCCGGCAAGACGCAGGACGAGACGGGAGAGGCGATGCAGGCAACAGCTGCACCCCAGCTGGTTGACTCGATCAATCCTCTCAACTGGATTCGCGTTGCCAGGGAAATCCGCAGGCGTAAACCAGACCTGCTGATTTTCAAGTACTGGCTTCCCTTTTTCGGCCCTTGCTTCGGAACCATTGCGAAGCTGACGAAGCGGCGAACCGACACGAAGGTCTTGT
>CAYPVN010000222.1:0-2913 GCA_964414155.1 uncultured Chitinophagales bacterium | reverse complement strand
CACCTGCAATGTACTTCGTGTATTCCATTGTGGATTTTCTGTGCATTCCCAAAGTCAGATGCAGGCGACCGATCAGAAGGACAATCGTTGCGTTCAAGGGCAAGTGGATCATCGACCTGAGAGATGCAGCCGCGTTTGAAACGCTCGGAGATTCTATCCGCTACATCACCGCGTACAAGAAGAAACATCCTGCCATTTTCGAAAATCACATTGACTGCTGGGGTAAGTACCCTTCCGAACGAGTCGCGAAGTCGGGCAGCATACGTACCGCGCGCTTTTGGGATATGGACGCTAAGCCTCGCTCCTGACACTACTTACAGCTACCCAGACTCTCTTCACATCCCCTTCAACTCTCACCTCAGATTTGGAATTGCATTTTGAAATCACGACATTGGGCTGCGGCGGGCGAGGAGTTTTCCTAACGAAGGGGGGCGAAGATCATGAAATCTTTCTTCACGATTTTAACAATCGGCGTGGTGGGATCGGTTATCTGGCTTACGTTTGCTCTCTGGGCGGGATTTTATTCCGTGTATACCTATCCGCCATCGAAGGACCATCCGAAGGGGGCAACGCTCATTGTTCACCGGGAGGAGACGGAGCCGATGTTCAACTCACCAGACTATGTGCCGGAAAAACATGAACCGCAGGTTGATGATAAAAAGAGTGGGATTGGATTTCAGCGATCGGCTGGTCCAAAGCAATCCTTGCAAGCACGAACAATTATCGAACTCCCCTACATCGGTTGGGCGTATAAGAAATCATTGCCGCCCAAGCCGGTGAGCAAGTAGAAGAATCTCTTTCGGAACCATCCCTACATCACGGAACTTTTGACGATGCGGCCTTCCTGAAATTCTGGTCGAAGATATTGAAGTCCGACCCCGTCACCTGCCCGTCAAGATTCCAATCCGTAAGCCGATAACCGGTCAGCGCACTCCTAAAATCTGTGTCGAAGAGGTTGAAGTCTGACCCAGTTACCTGACCATCGCCATTCGCGTCGCCCGCAATCATTCCAAAGGGGCCACTTCCTGTTCCGAGATCGGTCATTGGGTTGAGGCCGTACGCCTGCCCCTGTGATGTTGTGAAATTGTACAATGACGAAGAGCTGCTCAGGCTGACGCGTGAGGCACTCATGATCGCCAGATGGTTCCGGTGACGAACCACGATGTAATAGCTACCGGAAATGACATTAAAATTGACGGAAGCTTTCGTCGTGTCCGAGAAACTTCGGATCGTCCCATCTCGCAACAACCACGCAGGGGCAAACAACTGCATCGTGGCACTGCTTGCTACCGCAGAGTCACGGATCTCAATATTGATGCTATCTACTGCACGGAAGGGTATTGGTATCGCGCCGAAGTGAGACGCAAGGTGTCCGCTGGTTTTCAGCGTATTTCGCATCGAGTCGACGCTCACATATGCACCTTCCAAAAACACTTTCAGTTGGACAATCGTAAGGTCGACGGTGAACGTTCTCACATTCGCGTAAGATGCAGGATTATTGAGGAAGTTGGGTGGATCCGAGGCTGAGAATCCTGTAAAGCCTGTGGTCCAGATTGGATTCATCCAAATTCTCGTCGCCGTTGCACCAGTATCCCTCGCAGAAATGTAGAAGGTATAAGTCCCGGGTGCAAGAGCTGAGAGCGACGCTGCCCAGGAATAGGTTCCACTAAGAGCGCCTGATGGTTTCACATCTGCATCAAGTCCGGTATAGGCGCCACTGGAACCCTGCAGCCGACACCAAAGTCTGACTATGGCGTTGGTAGCAGCCGCGCTGTTATCGGTAATGGTTGCACTGACAGACGGAGAAATTCCCGAAATGATTACGATATTCCTGATGACGGGTGCAGATTGATCGCTTATGATCGCAGATGTTTCGTATGCGCCAATATCAGGTGTTGTCGACCTGTTCCCCGCCAAGCCTAAAATATCTGCAGTGATGCTTGGAATGGTAATCGGAGTCCCACCATTGGCGGCGGGCGTTGCCGCTGCGAAAGTGAGATCGGTTGCCGAGGTGAAATTCGGGTTGGCGCTTGCACTTCCCTGCTCTTGTCCATCGGACGGGGCTGAACCACTGATCGCCGCGGCCCAAAGCTGCAACGACAACCTGTCTGTTGTGTAGAAACCGACGAAGCCATTCCCGTTAGGAGCGTACAAGATATTGTTCGACGATGTCCCGACTGTTCCCCCGAAGCGGTAGATGGCGTAATGCTTCGGCGTTCCGGTTTGCGTCGCAGTAAAGTTGGAGAATATGTTGTTCTGATAATTCACCGTCCCGTTACCGACCCAGAAGGCCGTACTCGTTGCGTTAGTCGAAACATCAATTCTTACACTATTGAAATAGTAATTGCCCGTCCCAGTCAGCCCGCTTGATACATTGTGAGCTATGCCTCTGATCATGACGTTGGAGGTGGCTGACGTGAGACCTGTGCTCAAGCCGTAGATAACGTTGTTGTATACATTCACAGAGCTACTGGAAGAGACATCCGTCCGAATTCCGTACACTACTCCATTGATATTATCAAGAGTGTTGTTGCGTGCAAGATTGAAGATCGTGTTGTTGTAGATTGCGGATATCCCGAATGTACCGCTAGAATTGTCGACAGATATTCCGTTACACGTACTCGAAGCCGCTTTAGCATCCAAATTCCTGATGATCGTATTGTATACTTTTACGGCAGCCTGATTCTGGGCTCGAATACCAAACACGGAAGGGGTGCTTCCCCCAATGTCGTTCGCTGATGAAGAGCCAATCGTCGTCGAACCCCCATCTACGGTCCCAACCTCACAACTTTGGTCTGGCATTGCGAAGTACCCCTGCAAGATGATCCCTCCATAGCAATTCCCGACTGTGATGTTATAATACTTGTTGAATGAGTTCGCGCCGCTGCTCGATGATGGAAATCCCCCTGCACC
>CAYPVN010000221.1:0-2913 GCA_964414155.1 uncultured Chitinophagales bacterium | reverse complement strand
GGCATCGTTCTCGCCAACATCAATAAGTGGATCGGTCCCAAGAACCCGAGCGAGGAGAAGCTCTCGACATACGAGAGCGGCATGGAGCCGGTGAAAAGTGCGCGGGAGCGATTCTCCGTGAAGTTCTATCTTGTGGCAATGCTGTTTATCGTGTTTGATATTGAAATTGTCTTCATGTACCCCTGGGCGGTAAAGTTCCGTGAACTGGGTGTGTTCGGATTCGTCGAAATGCTTGTGTTCATCGGGATACTGCTCGTCGGGTACTTGTATATCTGGAAGAAGGGAGCGCTGCGATGGCAGTAGGAAATCTGGAGAGAGACGGATTCCTGACGACGCGGCTGGATGAGATCATCAACTGGGCGCGGAAGAACTCGCTCTGGCCGATGCCGATGGGAATTTCGTGCTGCGCGATTGAAATGATGGCAACTGCTTCGCCTCGATTCGATATTTCACGGTTCGGCTCGGAGGTGATGCGTTTTACTCCCCGTCAATGCGATGTCATGATCGTTGCTGGAACGGTGACGTACAAGATGGCAAAAGTCGTACGCAAGATTTATGATCAGATGCCCGAACCGAAGTGGGTGATCTCGATGGGCGCGTGCGCATCATCGGGAGGGATGTTTCGTTCATACTCGGTCGTGCAAGGTATCGATCAGTTCATGCCCGTCGATGTCTATGTGGCCGGCTGTCCACCACGCCCGGAAAACCTTCTGCATGCATTGATTGAATTGCAAAAGAAGGTGGAGGGTGATAGAACCATCGGCTCACTTCTCGATCGAAAGAAAATCCGCATAGGCGACACTCCGGCTGAAGAGCGCGCTGCACAACCCGCATGAGCGAGAACCTCAAGCAAACCATCATCGATAAACTTCAGGCGCAGTTTCCTCAGAGCATTGAGGGGACGAATGAGTTCCGTGGGGATCTTACCGTCCAGGTTGCGAAAGCCGACATCGTACGGGTCTGCGAGTTTTTGAAGACCGATCCGGATCTTGCGTTCGCAATGGTAATCGATATTTGCGGCGTGGACATGTACACACCCGAGGATCGTTTCCAGGTTATCTACAACCTCTACTCGCTCAAGAATAAATCCTACGTTCGTCTCAAGGTGCCAGTCGATGAGAAAGATTGTGTCGTGGATTCCGTGACGGGTGTCTGGTCGGGCGCCAACTGGCATGAGAGGGAGACGTACGATATGTTCGGCATTACATTCAAAGGTCATCCCGATTTGCGGCGCATGTATATGCCGGAGGAGTATGAGTACTTTCCACTGCGCAAGGATTTCCCGTTGATGGGAATTCCCGACTCCATTCCATTGCCGGGAAACAAATAGAGCTGTTGAGAATTCTTCATGGCCGTTTCTATTACTGAGGAACCAAAGAAAAGCAAAATACTCGCCGCACTGGAGGATCAGGACACCACCGTTATCGTCGATGATCCGCTTGAGAACGAGATGGTGCTGAACATGGGGCCGCAGCACCCGGCAACGCACGGTGTGTTGCGCATCCTCATTCGTCTGGACGGCGAAATTGTTGTCGCGGCCGTTCCGGAACTTGGATATCTTCATCGCGGCTACGAAAAGATCGGCGAGAACTGCACCTACCACGAGTTCATTCCTCATACGGATCGTCTCGATTACCTCTCACCCCTTTCCAACAACGTCGCATATGTGCTTGCAGTGGAAAAACTTCTCGGGTTGGAAGTCCCGCCCCGAGCGCAATACATCCGCGTTCTCTGCTGTGAGATGGCCCGCATCGCGTCGCATCTTGTCGCGGTGGGCAGCATGGGAATGGACGTCGGTGCGCTGACGGTTCTGCTCTGGACATTCCGTGAGCGGGAGAAACTGGTGGATATCTTCGACGTTCTCTGTGGAGCGAGATTTACGACAAGTTATGCGCGCATCGGCGGATTGCAACAGGATTGGACCACGGACTGCACCACCATGCTGAACAGGTTCCTCGACGAGCTCAAGGGAGATCTTGCCGAAGTTGAATCACTTCTCTCCACCAATCGAATCTTCATAGATCGGTGTGAGGATGTGGGATATATATCGAAGGAAGATGCCATTGCGATGGGCATGACCGGTCCGATACTTCGCGCAGCCGGCGTACCGCGGGATCTACGCAGGGACAATCCCTACCTTGTCTACCCGAAATTGGATTTCGATGTCGTGACGTTGACGGAAAGCGACGCTCTTGCGCGGTTCTACGTGCGCATGGCCGAGATGAAGCAGAGCGCCCGCATTCTGCGTCAGGCGGTTCAGGAAATGCCGCAGGGTCCGGTTAACGCAAATAATGCCAAGAAGGTCCTGCCGAAAAAAGAGCGTACGTACACGAGGATGGAGGAGCTGATACAGGATTTCATGATTATCAACCTTGGCATCGACCCTCCTGTCGGCGAAATCTATCAAGGCATCGAATCCTCCAAGGGAGAATTCGGATTCTATCTCATCAGTGATGGAACGGGAAACCCGTGGCGAATGAAGATACGCGCTCCATCAATGGTGAATCTCTCGGCATTGCCTGTGATGCTGAAGGGTGGCATGATCTCGGACATCGTCGCGGTCATCGGCAGCCTCGACCCCGTGATGGGGGAAGCGGATAAATAAGGGAGACGGGAGCAGGGAAAAGGGAGAACGGCTGAATGAATCATTCTAGACTTTGAATCGACACACATGTTATCTGAACAGAATCTACGGCGAATTGAGGAGTTGAAGACCCGCTACCCAAACCCGCGCCCGGTTGTGCTTGAAGCACTCTGGATGTGGCAGGAAGAGCACGGTTGGATCTCGCAGGAAGGGATGAAGTATGTCGGCGACTTGCTCGGCATTCCACCGCATGAAGTCTACGGCATTGTTACCTTCTACACGATGTACAACAGCAAGCCGGTCGGCAGGCACAAGATTGAAGTCTGCAC
>CAYPVN010000220.1:0-2938 GCA_964414155.1 uncultured Chitinophagales bacterium | reverse complement strand
AGTAGAACCTATCATCGTATTCCATTCCTTCGGTAGAAATGAGTTGGGACGAGGTTCCGTCCCCAAAGGGGACGAGGCTCGTCGAGATAGGAATAGGCCAGGGGGACGGCTCGTTCTCCGGCCATGCCGGAGAGACGGACTTCGCCGACCTGTCCGCCTTCTTCCTGGCGGAGCTTCTCTAGAATCTTGTAGTGCGAAATTGTTTGGCCGATCATTTTTCCAAATCCATTTTCTTAAGGAGGGTGGCGAATCTTGGGTCATTGCGGAGTGGATTCCACACAGGGTCAACACGAAGCCAGATCATCCAACCCGCCCGTTCTTCGTACCCCTTTTGCAAGTATTCAAAAGCACGATCATGATCGCCCAGTGCAACATAGATAGTCGCGACGATATCGGACGCAACATACATTCTCTTTGCCTGCTGTTCCAAGGAATCAAGAATGCTCATCGCTTCCTGCCGGTTTCCTGCCCTCACGTAGGCATACCCCAAACGTGCCAGCGTCCAGGGTGAGTTCAGCAGGGTGTGTGCCTTCTGGTACTCTGCGACTGCCTTGGCGAAATTCCCTTTCTGGATGTCACAGAACCCCAGGTAAAGATGAGCGATAGGGTAATTTGGATCGAGGTCAAGTGCCTTTTGAAATTGGGCGATGGCGTCATCGTACTTGCCGGCATAGTAAAGCACCAAGCCATAAAACGTATACTCTTCCGGAGAAAGCGGTTGAAGTTCAACAAACCGTTTCCCTTCCTCAATCGATTCATCAAATTTTCCCCAGGCTGACAAATACCAGCTGTAAAAAAAATGAGGAAGATATTCATTCGGACTCAAATTAATAGCCGTGCGAAATTGTTCTTTTGCACTATTCCAGTTCCAGGCATACCAGAGGTCATACCAGCCGGATAATGCATGTGCCAGAGCCAGTTCTTCATCAGCCTGCAAAGCTCTGTCTGCAGCTTTTTTGATCTCCGGCATCGCAATAGCCGGGGCGAGATACCAGTCCGTCATAACGAAATAGTAATAAGCGATCCCGATGTACGGAAGGGGGAAATTTGGATCAAGTTTGATTGCTTGATTCAACAGATCATATCCTTTTGCAAGTTCCTCGGGTGTGGCTTTTTGAATAAAATAATTGCCTTTGAGATACAATTGGTACGCCTCGGTGTTTTCTGTGTACTGTCTCTGAAGATTTTTCTTTTCAGTGCCGGAAAGCCGGAGACGGAGTTTTTCTGAAATAGTTCCGGCAATCTCCTGCTGAACGGCAAGAAAATCGGTCATGGGCCGATTGTACTGCTCACCCCATAGCTGAGCCTGCTTTTGAATATCCACGAGTTCCACTTGGATGTTCAGATTGTCTCCCCGCGAGATAATTCTTCCGGTTAAAACCGCCTTCACACCCAATTCTTTTCCGATCTTTTGTGCCTGAGCATCTTGCCCTTTGAACTGAAACACGGTACTGCGGGGAAGAACCCGCAGAGAAGTGACCTTGGAAAGAGAGTTAATAAGCGACTCCGTGATTCCATCACTCATGTATTCCAGATCTTTGTTCGCACTAGCGTTTTCGAAAGGAAGCACTGCAATGGAATCGATTATTGTATCTGTACGGCCCAGGAGAAGAAGGCCTGCAACCACCACGCCGAGAACAACGAGCACCGGAATCAGAATTACGGGACGTAGGAGTTTGGGAATACCCGTGAATCGCCTTCCCCCCTCGCGATGTGCCGATGCTGAGGGTAAGGTACCACCGCTCCGAAGCAACGAAAGATCATTCACCACATCCTGCATCGATTGGTAGCGCGCATCAGGACTCTTTTCCAATGCACGTTTCAAGATCTCTGTCAGCCCTGATGGAATGTTGTTGTTGAACTGTTCAATCGGTTGCGGTTCTTCATTGACGATCGAGTACATGATCGCGGCCTCATGTTCACCGCGGAAAGGGGGCTTTCCGGTCAGCATTTCAAAGAGGAGCACTCCGAATGCAAAAATATCGCTCCGTGAATCTGCTTCTCTTCCCTGAATCTGTTCCGGCGCCATATACGCCAGAGTTCCCACTGTGCTCGAAGTCTTGGTCAGACGCATGGAACCCTTCAGCTTCGCCAGTCCGAAGTCCATCACCTTGATCTGGTTCTTGCTGCTCACCATGATGTTTTCCGATTTGATATCACGGTGGACAATGCCTTTGCTGTGGGCTTCCTGCAACGCCTCACCAATCTGAATTGCATACACAATCGCCTCGTCGACTTTTGCCACAGGCGCTTTCTGGCGAAGCGTTACGCCATCAACGTATTCCATCACGATGAACTGTTGCCCATTTGCCTCCTGAATGTCAATCACGGAGCAAACATTAGGATGATTCAGGGCTGCAGCCGCCTTTGCTTCCTGCAGAAAGCGAGATTGTTCCGCTTCGCTAGAAATAAGATGATGTGGGAGGAACTTCAGTGCAACCAGACGGTCGAGCTTGGTATCCTGGGCCTTGTACACAACGCCCATGCCGCCCTCGCCCAACTTTTCAATTATTCTGTAGTGAGATATCACTTGACCTACCATTGCTGATACCTTCGGTTCCAGCTCCCGCCAAGAAACGGCGGGATCCTCAAAACTGCAACCACTCGTTGAGAAACACTCGTGGGCAGTTTTGGGACTTCGCCGACCTGTCCGCCGTCTTTTTGGCCGAGCTTCTCGAGAATCTTATAATGGGATATCGTCTGTCCTATCATTTGTAGTTCTTTCTTGAAGAGGTCCCGCTGAAAAGAACAGCGGGATTCTCAAAACTCTATCCACTCACTTCGTTCGTGGGAGTTTTGGAATTTGACCGATCATCGTCGTCTTAGTTCCATGTTACTGTAAGCATCAAACCGTGGAATGCCCATCATGGTCAATTGTTATTTCCGGTAATAAATGGTTTCCACTTTTCCTCCGGCGATGCCGGGCCCATCAGGCTGA
>CAYPVN010000219.1:0-2939 GCA_964414155.1 uncultured Chitinophagales bacterium | reverse complement strand
ACATCCGAACTGGTTCTTCCGGCTCAGCAAGTTCTCGCTTCCATTTCTTGACCATCCGTCGGTACCCAAAACTGTTTTTCTTTCCGACCTCGATCAGACACCCGGGAACCTGAATGACTGGGTCTTGAAACCATTGTATTCTTTTGCCGGAAGCGGTGTCATTGTGGGCCCCTCGCGCGTGGATATCGATGCCGTTCCTGTTTCTCAACGGCACAACTATGTGCTGCAGAAGCGAATTGAGTATGGAGGAATTGTTGACACACCCTTTGGAGGTACGAAGGCTGAAGTACGTATCATGTACGTCTGGACCGACAGGCTTCGTGCTGTTGCCAATCTTGTCCGTATGGGAAGAGGGAAGATGATGGGGGTCAGTTTCAACAAGGACATGAGCTGGGTGGGAAGCTCGGCAGGGTTTTACCTTGAGTGAAGATCGGAGACATGAAGAAGTCTCGATGACGGCCTTCTACACCTGTTGAGCAGATAGTACCCGCCCCCTACATTCCCCAAAACCTATTCTCGCATATCCCTCTCGCTCACAGTATCCTCTGACAATAACTTCATCCTCATCTTCAAGAAAACGGCGGCTCTCACCATTCGGCAGTTGAATCTTTCCTTGAGAGCTAAGCTCAAGCAGGCATCCGCGTGAGTCCGTTGATCGTCCTGAAACTGTGCCGCTTCCCATCAGATCACCCGGACGAAGATTGCATCCGTTGCTTGCATGGTGTGTCAGCATTTGCGCAATTGTCCAGTACATGTCCCTGAAGTTTCCGCGGCTGAGCCGGAATTCTCTCTCACCTCGTTTACGCATCTTCTCTGTTGTGATATACACCTCCAGCGTGACATTGAGCCCGCCTTGCTTTTTGTCTTCGGGCGAATCGAGGTAAGGGAGGGGCGAGGGATCCCCGTCCGGCCGTAAGAACGCCGGAACACGGAATGGTTCCAGTGCTTCCATCGTGACAACCCACGGGGAGATCGATGTAGCAAAACTCTTTGCGAGGAACGGTCCGAGCGGCTGGTACTCCCATTTCTGGATATCGCGTGCAGACCAGTCGTTCAACAAACAGATGCCGAAAATATGGCCGCCCGCCTCGTCGATACCAATGCGATCACCCATGTTGTTGCCTGGGCCGACGAAGAACCCTAGCTCCAGTTCATAATCCAGCAGTTTGCTCGGTCCGAATGATGGATGTTGTGCCTGATCGTCCTTCCTTTGTCCGGCTGGACGATTGAAGGAGGTGCCGCTGACCACGATGGACGACGCCCTTCCGTGATAACCAATCGGGACATATTTATAGTTGGGGAGAAGGGGATTGTCCGGGCGAAACATTTTGCCCACGTTGGTTGCATGATAAATCGACGCGTAGAAATCCGTGTAGTCACCGATTGCTGCAGGAAGCAACATACGAGCTTCGCTCATTGGGATGACGCACTTCGCTACTTCCCGCGCGTTCCGGACGTCGGATCTGAGGAGATCGCTCACCCGCTTCCGCAGCGCCGTCCAATGAGTGTGACCTAAACTCATCAACTCGTTCAGGGAGTCGCGTCCGCACGCTGCGACGAGCGTCGAATCCAGCTTATCGAGAAGTCCATCGTTCGTACTTAAATTCAGATCGAGGATACTGTTGCCGATCGCGACTCCAATGTGTGATTTACCGGAATGCTCAAACACGCCAAGAGGAAGATTCTGAATCGGGAAGTCCGCTTGGGGAGAGTTGGCCGACTCCACCCACGATCGTAACTTAGGGTCATGTGTTGCGTTTACCATGTGTCTGGCGCTTTCATAGCAGATTCATCGCACGCAAATCATCGAGTGGCTCCCGGAAGGAACACGATCCAAACGAAACAGCGCAACGTGCACGCACTGCACTAAGTTGCTCGATCGTAAGTCTGCTTGTCCGCCACGCAACACTGTCATCACCGAATGTGAACGCCTCCGATGATTGCTCCTCCAATATATGGATTGCCTCCGTGATTTCCATGCCCGCTTGAACGAAAGCAGCGGTGAGGAAGACGTTGAGAAAACCAAACATGATGCCCGTAGGAGCGTTTTTCTCATACGTGAGCTTTTGCATGGAGCGGATCGGGTGATGGAGTCCGGCCGTGACTTTGAATGGAACCCCGGCTCTGGTGCAGGTGTGGATGAACCGGAGAAGATTGCTTGATGGTGGGAATGCCTCCGGCGTGATTCCTCCCGTCCTTGCCTTTGCCCGCGAGTGTATTGCGGCAATTGCGTCGACAAGTTCCTGGGGATCTCTGTCGATGGGAATTTCGAAGTATGTCTCAATCTCTGCCGGGATGAACTCCTTCGCTTTCTTGATCTCTCCTATGGTCGAGGACTTGATCTCCACGGTATCGATTATTACTGTGGGTCTGTGGCTCTGATTGAATTGCAGAATTGCAGAACGATCGGCATCTGGATCGGAGGTGCCAAGCACGCTCAAACACCAGGGACGGTCGGGAATGGTTTTGGGAATCTCTTTGTATGCACGGGAAAACTCCTCCAATCTCGTCACAGGGACGATAAACCGTCCGAGCGCCCACGATTCCTCCCCCCAAAAATACGCATTGTAGTTTCGGACGGCGGAAGCCATAACGAGCCCCGCCGGCGGAAACAGGCCTGCGTAATCAATGACATTTGCCAAAAGAGTTCGAAGTGAAGTCATGCGACCATGGAGATCATTCACAAAGCATCAGCAGAAAGGTGACACCATGTGCGACAGATAGGTCGTGCCTCATATCAGCAGCCACACGGTCGTGCTGTGTTGAAGGCTCCATCCAGACCGGCTCAGCGTTCGGATAGAGAAAACAGAAATAAAGATCGGCGGGAATGCTCGACATGAAAAGGGTTTTCATGGGTCACCTTGACTCGGTGTGCGTACTATTTTGCTGCCATGGAAAGTAAGCAGAACAACAGGAATGTGCAAGCTGAAACCGTCTGT
>CAYPVN010000218.1:0-2977 GCA_964414155.1 uncultured Chitinophagales bacterium | reverse complement strand
CCGGTAATAAATGGTTTCCACTTTTCCTCCGGCGATGCCGGGCCCATCAGGCTGACCACCACAAGAGCAAAGATAGAAGCGGCGGCAGCCGGAATGATAATGTAATCGGTTTCAATCCACGGCTCGGGCAGGGACGCGTTAAAAATAGTAATCCCAATGGTCACCACGATCGCGGAAATAATCGAAGCGACGCCTCCGGCAGGAGTTACCCGTTTCCAGAGGAACGCCGCCAGAAGCGCAGGGGTGATGCCCGCGCCCACAATTGCATAGGCGGTAAACGCCATATCGAGAATGCTCTTGAAAAAGTTCGCCACCACAAACGCAATGAGTCCGAGAACGAGTATCCCGATTCTCTGGAACCGGACGATCTTCGTTTGCGAAACTCCCGGATTGATGAAACGCTGGTACAGATCACGTGTGATGTTGGTGGAGGTAATCATCAAGAACGAATTCGCTGTTGAAAGTATGATCGCCACGGCCGCGCACAGAAGGAGAATGCCAGACCACATCGGCAGATCGAAACGGGCAATGTGCAGAAGAATCGTCTCTGTCGCAGCTTTGTCAAGCGTTCCATCGGGACCCATGAACGGCGCCTGCGTCGAATAGACCGAACTTCCGAAGATGGCGATGCAGGCAAGGGCCGTCTCAAGGGTCACTACCCCCACCACCATCCCGATGACTGCGTTCCGGGCGGTCTGCTCATCCTTTGCAGCGAAGAACTTTTGATAGATAGTGCTTTCGCTTAGAAGCAGAAAGAATGTGGGAAAGAATAGTCCGACAGCCCAGAGAGCGTTATGCCCGCCAAGTACTTCAAAGTTTTCCGGCGGCAATGTTGTCAGCTGCGCTGAACCCCCGAACGCGCTGAAGGCCAGCGGAACCGCAAGAAGGACCCCCACCGTCATAGCTATTCCATTAAACATATCCACTGTGATGACCGAAACCATTCCCGCACTCATTGTAAATCCGATGACCACAAGACAAAAGATCGCAGCGCCGACGAGCGGATCGATACCGGTAAGGATGTTCAGCAGCCTCCCGCCTCCGCGGAACTGGTACCCTGTAATCGTGAGGTAGGCAAGGATGATCGCCGTTGAGCCAAACACACGAGCCGTCGCGTTATAGCGTTTCTCAAGAATATCCGACATGGTATATTGACCGATCCGGCGGACGCGGTGAGCAAGGAAGTAAATCACGATAATGCCCACCCAGGCGCCGGCGCTGAACCATAGCGCTGAGAACCCCATCCGGAAGGCAAGGCCTGCAGCGCCGAACAAACTCCCCGACCCGATCCATGTCACGACAAGCGTTGCAACTAGGTACCACATCGACGTAGAGCGCCCGGCAACCATGAAATCGTCTTGCGTCTTCACCGTCCGACTCTTGACGATCCCTACAGCCAACAACATTGCGACGTACACAATTACCGCGATCAAATAGAAATCCATTGGTCCCTTTGCGCTTCAGTCAGTGGTCAATTGGTCTGCGTGGGTCAACGTATACCCAATCCAGTTTCACGTCGACGTAGAACAGCGATTCGGCTACCTTGAATTGCATCGGGTCGATGTCGCCCAATGTCATCGTCTGCCAGTCAGTGGTTGGCGTGACGAACTCGAAAGTCCCCGGCGCAGTCGTGACTTTCACGGGCATTCTGAAATCGCGTACGTCAGCATTCCACTTGTACTTCGCTTTCACGTCGTTGCCTCTTCGGGTGATAAAGACCTCGAGCTGTGGAATTCGCGGATAACGTAGATACTGGTCGAAGAAATAGGTAAGGTCTTTCCCCGTCAGAGAGTTTACATAGCGCACAACCGTGTCGGTCGTGATGGTCTGGTGCCGGTACGTTGTTGCAAGTCCATACAGGAAAGAGAACCACAGCGAGTCATTGTCGATGACGCTACGAAGTGTATTCAGGACGATCTGACCCTTGTTGTACATGTCCTTCGATCCGGCCCGCTGAACGTTATATGGTCCGATGATCGGCTCCGTATTGATGATGCCTCTTCGTTTGGCATTAACGTATGCGATCGCTTCATCGTACCCCCACTGACACTCCACGTAGATTGCCTCGGCGTACGCACCAAAGCTCTCGTGGATCCACATGTCGGCGACGTCTTTTGAGGTCACGCTGTTACCCCACCATTCGTGCGCAGACTCGTGGATGATAATGAAGTCGAACTTCAATCCGGTTGAGGAGGCAGGTCCCTTGGCGGACATGGATTCGCCACGGTAGCCATTCAGGTACCAGTTTCCATATGCAGTCGCGCTCTGGTGTTCCATCCCGAGATGGGGGGATTCCACCAACTTGTATCCGTCCGCATAGAAGGGGTACTTGCCGAAATGTTTCTCGAAGCACTCCATCATCGGCTTGACCTGTCGGAACTGTTGCTTCGCCTTCTCCAGGTTGTAGGGCTTGACGTAATAGTCAAGTGTCAGTGTGTCACTCCCGCTCACATACAAATCACTGAAGTGCGCAAATGTGCCAATGTTGATCGTGACGTCGTAATTATTGATCGGATTTCTCACGAACCAGTCGAAGCGAGTCCAGCCATCCGCCAACGTCGTGGTTCCGCGTAGTCTTCCATTGGAGACGTTCATCAGCCCCTGCGGCACTGTCACGCTGATCATCATACTGTCCGGTTCATCGGACTGGTGGTCTTTGTTCGGCCACCAAAGGCTTGCGCCGGTCCCCTGGCAGGTAACGGTAACCCAGGGATTTCCTTCCTGATCTTTCTCCCAGATCAAGCCTCCTTCCCACGGTGGACGTTTCGCTGCGATGGGGGTTCCCGAATAGTAGATCGTAAAGGAATGAACCGAGCCTTTTTTCACGTTCGCCGGAAGAGTCACGAAGACAGCATTGTATTCCCGTTCGAACAGAGCCGGACGGCCATCCTCGAAAGAGATGCTGTCGATGTTCATGTTCTTGAAGAGATCGATCTGCATCCGGGTGAACGGCTCGGTTGCTGCGAAGCGGATGGTG
>CAYPVN010000217.1:0-3002 GCA_964414155.1 uncultured Chitinophagales bacterium | reverse complement strand
TTTCGTTCCGAGCGATCCGAACCAACAAGATGCGCTCGGTTCTTACGACGCTCGGTATCGTCATCGGTATTGTTTCCGTGACCTTGATGTCGACTGCCATCGAAGGAGTCAATCGTGCCTTTGACAAGAGCGCTGCAGCATTTGGCACTGATGTTCTCTATGTTCAGAAGTTCCCCTGGGTATCGAATGAGGACTGGCAAACGATCCGAAACCGGCGCGACCTGAAAGTAGATTATTCCAACAGGATAGAACGTCAGGCTTCGCTGAGTGATGCAGTCGCCCCCGTGATGGCAACATTTCGAGACGCGACCTACGGATCCAACAAAATGGAGGGGGCCTTCATCACCGGGACAACGAATAACTATCTCTCCGCAGCGGGTGTTGTCCTGCAGGATGGCCGGTTCTTCAGCGCCGAGGAATCGAACGGGGGCCGACCGGTATGTGCAATCGGCGCTACGGTTGCCGAGACGCTCTTTCCCACGGAAGATCCCATCGGCAAAACTATTCGCGCTGGAGGATTCCCCTACACTGTAATGGGTGTATTTGAGAAGCAAGGAGGGTTGTTCGGTCAGTTTACGTCGGACAATCGAGTGTATATTCCCCTTTTCTCGTTCCAATCTCATTTCGGTGGTCGCCGCCGAGACGTCACAATCCAGGTCCGCGTTGCTGACATAAAGCAGATGGAGGACGCGAGGATCGAACTGGAAGGGATCTTGCGGCAGATCCGGCACATCGCACCGGGCAAACCAAATGACTTTAACATCAATCAACAGGAAATTTTGACCCAGACCTTCGGCCCGATCAGTCTCATGATTGCATCCATAGGATTGTTCATTACGGGACTTTCCTTGTTTGTCGGGGGAATCGGGATTATGAATATCATGTTCGTTTCTGTCACGGAGCGAACAAGGGAGATCGGCATCCGGAAGGCCATCGGCGCGAAGCGGAGGACCATCCTCCTACAGTTTCTGACGGAAGCTGCCGCGCTCTGTCTCATCGGCGGACTTATCGGGTTGATCGTTGCATATCCGCTCAGCCTCATCGTTGATAAGTTCCTGCCGACGGTCATGCCTTTATCGGTGGTGTTCATTGCAATTGCCATTTCTCTGACGGTGGGAGTGATTTCTGGATTCCTGCCGGCTTATCGTGCTGCGAAAATGGATCCCGTGGAGGCGCTGCGCTATGAGTAAGTCGCTTCTGGATTGGACAAGTCTGAAGGAAACAATCGTTTTGGCGCTGACTGCCATCCGCGCCAACAAGCTGCGCTCGACGCTGACGCTGCTTGGCATTGTCGTCGGCGTGTTCTCGATTATCTCCGTCATGACAGCGATGGGAGTTCTGCGCAACAGCATCGAAGAGGGGATCACTCAGCTGGGTGTGAACACATTTCAGATGCAGAAGTTTGTCGGTGCGTTCAACAGCGGTGGCGACAGGCGTCGGTTCAGGAATCGCAAGGACATCACCTATGATCAGGCACTTGCAGTTCGGGACAAGGCTACGCTTGCGGAAGCAGTCGGCATTGAAAGCTGGGAGTTCGGCGGGGTCGTGAAATGGCGTGGTGAGCGAACGAACCCCAACGTCCCGTTAGCGGGAGAGAACATCGAAGGACTGATCACAAACGACTGGACAGTAGAGATTGGCCGCGGGTTCTCCGCGCAGGATATTGCAATGGGGCGACCGGTAATCATTCTTGGTAAGGATGTCGTCACGAAACTCTTTCCACCGAGCATGAGCCCGATTGGCGAAACGGTGCGCATCGACGGTGCTTTGTACGAGGTCATCGGCGTCTTCGCTTCCAAAGGAAGCTCGCTTGGAGGTTTCGGGGACAACTTTGTCAATATTCCCATCACCACCTACTTTCAGGTATACGGGAAGGCCGGCAAGAGTCTTCATATCATGGTCAAAGCCATGAGCAGAGAGGTGTTCGATGATTGCCTCGAACAGGCGCGTTCAATCCTTCGCGTTGCACGGAACGTCCCGCCGGGAGAAGAAGACGACTTCGGGTATTTTTCGAATGATTCCGTTGTGAGTCAGTTTAACGAGTTTACTTTTTATCTGCGCATGGGTGCCCTGCTCATCAGTTCGATTGCGTTGCTCGCTGCGGGAGTCGGCATCATGAACATCATGCTGGTCTCTGTGACCGAGCGGACACGGGAGATAGGGATTCGCAAGGCGATCGGCGCCCAGAAACGGGACATCCTGTCGCAATTCATGATCGAAGCGGTTGTCCTGTGCGAAATCGGCGGTCTCATCGGTGTCATCCTCGGCATAATTGGGGGAAACGTCGTTGGAATCGTTCTGGACGTTCCTGCTGTTATCCCATGGGATTGGGCGGCTCTCGGTCTCGGCGTCTGCTCGCTGGTTGGCCTGATCTTCGGCGTGTATCCTGCGTGGAAGGCATCGTCGCTCGATCCTATCGAGGCTCTTCGCTATGAGTAAATCCTTCACACCAGATACTCGTGTCCGGTTTCAGTTGGATTTTCCTTCTGACAATTCTATCTTCATACCATCACCCCATTCCCAATTCTCCAAAGTCTTCCCCGCGAGATATTGATGCTTGATTGGTCCAACCTCAAAGAGAGCATGCTCATGGCGCTGGCCGCGATCCGCGCCAGCAAACTTCGCTCCGTTCTCACGTTGCTCGGTATTGTTGTAGGCGTGTTCTCCATTATCTCTGTTATGACTGCGATGGGAGTGCTGCGAAACAGCATTGAAGAGGGGATTACGCAACTCGGGGCGAACACATTTCAAATACAAAAGTTTACGGGAGGGTTCGGCGGGCCGGGATCCCAGCGAAGGTTTCGAAATCGGAGGGACATAACTTATGAGCAAGCTGTTCAGGTGCGAGATAAGACCACGCTTGCAGAGGCAGTCGGTATTGAAAGTTGGGAATACGGTCGCATCGTCAGGTGGCGCGGGGAGAAAACGAATCCCAACGTCTTTCTTTCCGGGGAGAATGTTGAAGGCCTGCCCACGAACGATTGGACGGTCGAGTACGGAAG
>CAYPVN010000216.1:0-3012 GCA_964414155.1 uncultured Chitinophagales bacterium | reverse complement strand
TCGTCCTCCGAGAGATGTTCGGCTTTTTCCGATTTCTTAAGATGCTCGATGGCATCTCGCCGGATGTTCCTGATGGCAATTTTTCCATCCTCACCGAACTTCTTCGTCAGCTTGACAAGCTCTCGCCTGCGCTCTTCATTCAGCAGCGGAATGGGAATGCGCACAAGCTCCCCGTCCTTTACAGGATTGAGGCCGAGGTTTCCCGTCTGGATTGCCTTCGCAACCGGATCGAGCATTGACTTGTCCCACGGTTGCACCGTAAGCGTGTGAATATCTGCAACACTCACGTTGCCAACCTGTGCCAGGGGCGTCATCACGCCGTAGTAATCCACTTTGATCCCATCCAGAAGTGCTGTGGTCGCCTTTCCCGTCCGGACCTTCACAAGCTCCTGGCGAACCACCTCCAGCGCTTTGTGCATTCTCGTTTCAGCTTCTTTCAAAATATCCTTTACCATGATTTCCTCGCTATTTGTGCCGGGACGTCAGATCCAACACCTTCGTTCCAACCGGTTCACCGAGAACCAACCGCTTCAGGTTCCCGGGTGTGTTCATATTGAAAACCACGATGGGAAGCTTGTTCTCTCTGCACAGGGTTATCGCGGTCATGTCCATGACCTTCAGATCTTTCTTCAGAACATCCAGATACGAAATCTCCTGAAACCTGAACGCCGAGGGATTGCGCTCAGGATCGGAATCGTATACACCATCAACGCGTGTTCCTTTGATGATAACGTCAGCTTCGATTTCCACGGCACGCAGTGCAGCAGCAGTATCAGTTGTAAAATACGGATTGCCGGTCCCTGCGCCGAAGATAACGATGCGCTCCTTCTCCAGGTGGCGAACCGCCCGACGACGAATGAACGGCTCGGCAATCACCTCCATACGAATGGCCGAGACAAGCCGAGTGATCATGCCATCATGTTCAAGGGCGCTTTGCAGGGCAAGGGCGTTGATAAGTGTGGCCAGCATCCCCATGTGATCGCCGGTCACCTTGTCTATATTGCTGGAGGAATTGGACACCCCCCGGTAAATGTTCCCGCCACCGATGACGATGCCAATCTGGACGCCAAGGTCTTTCGCCGATCGGATTTCAGAGGAGAATCGCTTGAGAACCTGAGGGTCGATGCCATACTCCAGTTCCCCCAACAATGCTTCGCCGCTCAGCTTCAGAAGGATTCGCTTGTATTTCGGCGTGCTCATATTTACTGGACTCGAGATGTGAGTATGCAAAAAGTCCCCTTGACGGTTCGCCAAAGGGACATCTGATCAGGTGGTCTCTTCACCAAGATGAAACCGCTGGAATCGCTTTACAGCCAGCGTCTTCCCTCCGCTCTCCAGCAAGAAGTCCTTGATCGTCTTGCCGGAATCTTTGATAAACGTCTGCTCGAGCAAGCAGACCTCCTGGTAAAACTTCTCCAGTCGGCCCGCAGCGATCTTGTCGACGATTTGAGCAGGCTTCCCTTCATTCTTTGCCTGCGTCCGGTAAATTTCGAGCTCCCGCTCGATCAACGTCTTATCGACCTGGTCACGAGCAATCACCGTCGGGTTCATCGCGGCAACCTGCATGGCGATATCACGTCCGACTCTGGTAGCATCCATCCCGTCGGCTACACCGACGAGTTCCGCAAGTACACCTATCTTGTTTCCAAGGTGCGTGTAGGCACCTATGAGTCCGTCGGATGATTCGAATTTCGCAAAGCGGCGAATGTCGATCTTCTCTCCAACTTTCGAAAGCAGGTCACTCATGAGAGTGGAAATCTTCTTTCCATCGGACGATGAGAGGTCGAGGACCTGCTCCAGAGTCTGCGGTCTATTGCGCTCGACAGCCTCCGCAACTACGTTCCCGAAGCTCACAAAGTCTTCGCTTCGACCGACGAAATCCGTCTCGCAGTTAACTTCCACAACAACCCCGGTCCGACCGCTTGCGCCGATTCTGGTAACAATAACGCCTTCTTTCGCCGACCGGTCTGCACGTTTTTGACCCGTTGCAGCACCCTTCTTACGAAGCTGCTCAATTGCTCCTTCCATATCTCCGCCAGATGCCTCCAGCGCCCGTTTGCAATCCATCATCCCCGCGCCGGTTTTTTCGCGGAGCTTCTTGATCATGTCGCTTGAAATTTCCATAACTTCCACTTCAGCCTCTTAAGAGAATGTTCGCGCTCAATTGAGTGCGGCTTTTTCTTCAGCATGAGCGGCATCTTTTCCTACGTGCTCCTGTGCCGCCGCCATTTCCATCTGACGAGCTGCCACACGTTCCTTGCCTTCAAGGACGGCGTCAGCGAACGCTTTCGTGATGATCTGTACGGATTTGATCGCATCGTCATTTGCCGTAATAACGTAATTGATGCTATCCGGCTCGCAGTTGGTGTCGACAATGGCGAATATGGGAATGCCGAGACGACTCGCCTCCTTTACCGCAATGTCTTCCTTCTTCACGTCAACGATGTATAACGCACCCGGCAGCCGGGTCATATCCACAACCCCTGAAAGTATATTGCTGAGCTTTTCTTTTTCACGTTGAAGGAACAGGCCTTCTTTCTTTGTGATTTTATCGAACGTCCCGTCGTTCTCCATCTTCTCGATATTGGTAAGACGCTTGACGCTCTTCCGGATTGTGGTGAAGTTCGTCAGAGATCCACCCAGCCACCGCTCGCTCACGTAGAACTGTCCACAGCGGATGGCTTCCTCCTTGATGACATCCTTTGCCTGCTTTTTGGTGCCGACGAACAGAACACGCTTGCCATCGGCAACGATGTTCGATATGGCGTTGCAAGCGTCTTCAAGAAGGGTCTGGGTTTTCATGAGGTCGATGATGTGGATCCCGTTTCGCTCCATAAAAATATATGGCCGCATTTTGGGATTCCAACGGCGGGTAAGGTGTCCGAAGTGACACCCTGCTGCTAACAACTCAGCAACTTCAACGCGTGGCATGCTGATACTCCTATTTTAGTTTGATCTTCTACCTTCTTCAACTCCCATCGGAATGGCGCCACAAGGCGCCACACTGCCGAC
>CAYPVN010000215.1:0-3025 GCA_964414155.1 uncultured Chitinophagales bacterium | reverse complement strand
GCTTGCATGATTCCGTCAAGCGACGCAAACGTAGATACGATGAGTTTTCTCATGGAAACACTTCTGTCGTGAGGCGGGTCTTGGTCATGCGCGCTAACGGCCGGAGCTAAGCTGCGGAAGCACTACACTTCCAGCTTGCACCCCGCTCGCGCGGACTAAATATTTGATTTCAGTTTTCATTTTCACGCGCGGCAGTGTACCGCTCCGTTAATTCCGTCAGCTTGAGCGACTGGTTAGGCAGCAGCGAACGAAAATGTGCCATTTGCGTTTTCAATTACCTTGAAATTCGCGGATGCACTCGGACAATTCTTGCCTCTTACGGTTAGAGATACTTGATCAATTTTGTCTGACAGATGCTCACCGAAATTTCGAACGATGTGCTTAACCTTGAAATAAACGCCTTCGGGTCGGTGCAATATTTCTAGACAATCGAAATACACTTCCTCGGATGGCGCAAGATCGCAACTTTGTTCGAATTGCCCGTCCTTGCCGGGATTGTCATTCATTCGATGGAGCCTGACCGGTAAGAAGGAAGGGATTGTTGGGCTCATGTCCGTGAGCTGAACGAAAACAGAATCGATGGACCGGCTGCTAGAGAGATTTTTGACCGAAACGCGATACAGAACACTGGGAAATACTCCTTGAACGCACGACCCATGTGGCTGAAAGGAGATATCCAATCTGGGCTTGATTGATTCCTGTAGTTGCCCAAGTTGATCTCGAGATACCAATATCGCCGACTGTGACTCGTTGAACATTTTTTGTGGAGCTACGAGCAAGAAAAAAGCAAAAACAAGGATGGACCACGCCAGGGATGCGCCCGCAACTGAGACTAATTTGGTCAATTCGGTCGACAAAGCTTCGATTCCGTTTGAGCGGAACGTGACAATAAATACAAGGAGTGCCGGAATGATGATATTCAACCAGGCTCGAACGGTGTGTAGATCAAAGAACTTCAGAGTATCCTTTGAGGCTCGATGAAAGACATTGATGTAGAACCGTAAGAGGCTAAGAGTCATTTTTGCATTGCGCGTGTTGCTGCTGCCTAACGGCCGGAGCTAAGCTGCGGAAGCACTACACTTCCAGCTTGCACCCCGCTCGCGCGGACTAAATGATTGAGTTTTGTTTTCACATTCACGCGCGGTAGTTTACCGCTCCGCCCATTCCGTCAGCTTGAGTGACTGGTTAGAACGCACAGGGAAGATGTCTCTAAGGTTAAAGATTACGTCTAATCACGTATGCTTTCTGTATTGAAGAGCAACGACCCCGGATCGAAAGGTTTTCGAACCGACAAAGTCCAGCTGAAGTCTCTCCTGGGGCTTCACGGTTTCGAATAACCGAGGTCCCTTTCCTGCGATCACCGGGTGAACCACAAACTGATACTCGTCGATCAAACCGCGCTCCGAAAGCTGGGACGCAATGCTCAAACTGCCCACGCAAATGTCTTTTCCATGCTGTTGCTTCAGCGCAAGCACCTCTTCCGCAACGTTTGCGCGCACGATTCTCGTGTTATTTCCTTCAACGTGTTTCAATGTCGTGGAGAATAGGACCTTGTCGAGTGAGTCGAACACGCGGGCGAACTCATTAGTTGCTTCCGTCTCCGATTGCTTCTTGGCGACATCTGGCCAATAGGGTACCATGAGTTGGTACGTGATCCGACCGAAGAGCAGGAGGTTCGCATTGCGCAGCACATCCGTGAAGTACTTGTGCATCTCTTCGTCGGCAATCATGTCCGTGTGACTGCAGTATCCGTCGGCGGTGATATTGATTGCGAATACAACCTTTCTCATAGACCTCCTTTAAAAACGAAAAATGTATTTTGTGCGTTCTAACTACTGATTATGCTGCACGCCCCTTTCGCAGCATATCACGCGCATTGAAGCGTGTTATCCCGCGCAGATATTCCGCCTTACAGGGAATATCTGTTACCTCATTTCGTTCTATATGGCAGGGGGAGCGTCTGTTCAAAAAATAGCAACCCTTTCAACGATATGCACCTCCTTTTTTGAGGTCTCGTTCTTGAAAAACAGGACGCTCAGCGGCGGGAGCGTAATGGAAATCGAATGAGACTTCCCGTGCGAAGGAATCGGAGCTGCCTCCACTCCGCCGGTGTTTCCCTGGTTGCTCCCTCCATATGTTTGCGCGTCGCTGTTCATCTCTTCGCGCCAGAAACCGCCGCGTGGGACGCCGATATGAAAGTTACGGCGCGTGACGGGAGTAAAGTTACAGGCCACCAGGAAGATATCATCTGTCGTTTTTCCTCTTCTCAGAAAGGAGAGGGTGCTGTTCGCCGAGTCGTTCAGATCGACCCACTCGAATCCCTTGTCGGAGAAATCGAGTTCGTGCAACGCCGGCTCATTCCGATACAGATGGTTCAAATCCCTGAGCCACTGCTGGACGCCGCTGTGAAGCGGTTGCTCAAGCAGGTTCCATTCAATACTTGACTCGTGATCCCATTCGCGCCATTGGGCCAACTCGCTCCCCATAAATAAGAGCTTCTTGCCCGGATGACCGTACATGTAACCGAACAGAGCACGCAGGTTGGCAAACTTCTGCCATTCATCGCCCGGCATCTTCCCGAAGAGCGATCCCTTTCCATGCGTCACCTCGTCGTGCGAGATGGAGAGCATGAAGTTCTCCGAGAAATGATACCAGATACTGAACGTGAGCTCACCATGATGGTGCTTCCTGTAGATCGGATCGAACGAGAAATACGAAAGTGTATCATGCATCCAGCCCATATTCCACTTCATTCCAAATCCCAATCCTCCGAGATACGTCGGACGCGACACCATCGGCCACGATGTTGACTCCTCGGCAATTGTTTGCACATCGGGGAATTCAGCAAAGACCGCCTCGTTGAACCGCTTCAAGAATGTAATCGCCTCAAGGTTTTCTCTTCCACCGTATTGATTGGGAATCCATTCCCCCTCCTTGCGGGAGTAGTCACGGTACAACATTGAGGCTACAGCGTCAACACGGATACCATCGATATGATACTTCTCCAGCCAAAAGAGTGCACTGC
>CAYPVN010000214.1:0-3030 GCA_964414155.1 uncultured Chitinophagales bacterium | reverse complement strand
GACTGCTCCGCCTCACTCGAAGTAAGGTGGTGAGGGAGAAATTTCAGCGCAACAAGGCGGTCGAGCTTGGTGTCCTGGGCCTTGTACACCACGCCCATTCCTCCTTCGCCCAGTTTTCCGAGAATCTTATAATGAGATATAGTAGTTCCGATCATGCCAAAACCCTCTTGTCATGAACTGGGCTTCGGAGGACAGGTCCTCCTTCGCCGAGTTTCTCGAGAATCTTATAATGGGAGATTGTCTGCCCTATCATTTGTAGTTCTTTCTTAAAGAGATCCCGCTGAAAACAGCGTCCCGCAGAGCGGGATCAAAACTCCATCCACTCACTTCGTTCGTGGGGAGTTTTGCCTGCCCGCTCTCATGGATCCATTGAGGCAGGCGGGGAATTCGACCGATCATAGAGGGGGACCCACTTTTTTCAACAACTGGGCAAAGCGTGGATCAGCCCGAAGGCTATCAAAGAACGGATCAACCTTGATAAACAAAAACCCAACAGCGCGTTCTTCAGCTGCCCTGTCGAGCCATTCGAACGCCCGATCATTCTCCTTCAGTGCGGCATAGATAAACGCAATGCCTACGGGTGGCACATACTTCGTTGGAGAGAGCGCCAATACACTCTGGAGAATCCTTTTTGCCTCCGGGATTCTCCCGGCCCTGGCATGGCAATATCCCAGCATAATGGTTCCTAAAGTCCCTTGCGATAGTCGCGTCACTGCTTCAAATTCCTGGATGGCCTGTTCAATCTTGTTCTGGAGGACATACGTCTGGCCTAAGATCAGATGGGCCCTCATGAAGTTCGGATCCATGTCTAGGGCTTTCTTGAAGTACTCAACGGCTTCATCGTACCGGCGTGCAAAGTACAACATCCATCCGACATCACGAGTGATGATCAACGAAAGGGGATCAAGCTCAAGTGCATGCTTCATCTCGGCAATACTTTCATCCACACGTCCGAAAGCCATATGGTATTCAGCATACCATTGGTGAGCGGTTGCATAGGAGGGATTGAGTTCGAGTGCACGCTTGAAATTCAGTTCGGCAGCCGGCCAATCGTAACCAAAGCATATGGTAATCAGTCCCAATGAGGCATAGGATTCCGCGCGGTTGGGATCAATCTCTACCGCCTTCTGTGCTGCCGCCTTTGCTTTGGGGAACGCGTCTTGCGGAGGAATAATGCTGTACTCGAACACACCAAGCACAGAGTACGAATCCGCAAGCCCGGAGTATGCAACTGCGTAGTTCGGATCCATGTCCACTGCTTGTTGGAAGTACTCGATTGCTCTGCGCAGTCCCTCAGCCGACCGTTTGTTCCAGTGATAGCGGCCTTTGAGATATAACTGGTACGCCTCAGTGTTCTCTGTCGCTCGTTTGGCCAGACGTTCGCTATCTTTGTCGCCGAGGCGAAGTTTCAGTTTGTCGGAAATCTCCCTGGCAATCTCGTCCTGCACAATGAGGATATCGGTGGATTTCCGGTTGTATTGTTCACCCCAGAGATGGGCGTTATCCGAAACATCGATCAACTCTGTGCTGATCTGAAGGTTGTCGCCACGCTGCAACACGCGTCCCAGGAGTACCGCTCGTACCCCGAGCTTCTGTCCGGCCTCCTGAGGGTCAGTTCCCTTGAAGCGGAAGACGGAGCTCCGTGACATCACCTTCAGCTTTGGCAGTCGCGAGAGGTTGTTGATGAGGGTCTCCGTGATGCCATCGCTGAGATACTCCATGCCCGGATCGCCGCTCGTGTTTGCAAACGGGAGTACAGCCAGCGATTCAATCGCCTCGCCGTGGTTCTTGCTGAAGTAGAAATACAAAGCCACCGATGTGGTGATCAACAGGAGAGTAATAGCAAAAACGCTCTTCGGCAACCGCGGCCTGCGTGTGGAAGGGCGTGGCACATTGATGTCATGCGCCGATGTTCTCGTACTACGCTTTCCTCCCGAGTCACGCTTGAGTCTCTTTAGATCTATGGAAACCTGCTTCGCTGATTGCGTCCGTTCATTGAGATCTTTCTCCAGACACTCCAGAACAATTGCATCGAGGCCCGGATCAATTTCCGGTTTGACCGAAGACATCAGCGGCGCATCGACATTGACAATCTCATACATTAGTGCCGTTTCATGTACACCCTTGAACGGTAAGTGACCCGTGAAGAGTTCATACAGGAGCACACCGAGAGAGAAGATGTCCGAACGATGATCCGCATCTTGTCCCTGAACTTGTTCTGGTGACATATATCCCGCCGTGCCTATGGTGCTTCCCTCCTTTGTCAATCGAGACACGCCTCTCAGCTTCGCCAAGCCAAAGTCCATGATCTGCGCGATACCATCCTTGCGGACCATGATGTTTTCTGGCTTGATATCGCGGTGGACGATCCCTTTCTCGTGCGCTGCTGCAAGCCCATCGGCGATCTGGATGCCGATGTCAATTGCGGATTTAGAATTGATGCCCGCCAAAGAGACAGCGGGTAAAATTGCGGAGTGCATCTTGTCACGCAATGTCTGTCCATCCACAAATTCCATGGCGATGAACAACTGCCCCTCGTGCTCGTCGATAGAGTAGATTGTACAGATATTCGGATGGTTGATTGCAGAAGCTGCCTTCGCTTCTTGGATGAATCGAGCCTTGTCTTGCTCTGAGGCAGAGAGATGTGGAGGAAGGAATTTCAACGCAACAAGGCGGTCGAGCTTGGTATCCTGGGCCTTGTACACGACGCCCATTCCTCCTTCGCCCAGCTTTTCGAGAATCTTATAATGAGATATAGTAGTTCCGATCATGCCAAAACCCTCTTGTCATGAACTGGGCTTCGGAGGACAGGCTCTAACCGACGAAGCTCCAGCTTTTGGAGCGCAGTCGGTCCGCCCTCGCCGAGCTTCTCGAGAATCTTATGGTGGGATATCGTTTGACCGATCATCGTCGTCTTAATTTCTTGTTACTGAAGCATCAAACCGTGGAATGCCCAGTATTCTCAATTGTTATTCCCGGTAATAAATGGTTTCCACTTTTCCTCCGGCGATGCCGGGCCCATCAGGCTGA
>CAYPVN010000213.1:1743-3038 GCA_964414155.1 uncultured Chitinophagales bacterium | reverse complement strand
AAATTCTTCTCTTTCGTCAAAATCGAGCACACATTATTTTCACTCCCGCTGATTTATAGCGGCGTCCTGCTGGCATCCAAGGACTCTCTACCGTCGGTTGGGCTCTTGATTCTGGTCCTGACCGCCGCGACCGGGGCGCGCACGGTGGCGTTCGCGCTCAATCGTATCATCGACCGAAGAATCGACGGCATGAACCCCCGCACCGCAAGCCGCGATCTGCCAAGCGGCCGCATGACGCTGACGGAAGCACTGGGGGTACTGTTTGCAGGCCTTGCGCTGTATTTCGGCTCAGCGTATCTGCTGTCGGGCTTTTGCTTTTACTTGTCCCCGATTCCTCTTGCAGTGTTTGTCATCTACCCTACAATGAAGCGGTACACACCCCTCGCACATTTCGGTGTTGGACTGGGCCTCGCAATGGGCCCGCTTGGTGGGTGGTTCGCGGTTTCTCCATCGTTTGAGAACCTCTTTGCTCCCTGCCTTCTGTCGTTGTTTACGCTCCTCTGGGTTGCCGGGTTCGATATCATCTATGCGACGCTGGATGAGGACTTTGACCGGAAAGCGTCCCTGTATTCATTCCCTGCGCGGTTCGGGAAGGAACGAGCGCTCCGCTATTCCGGGTATTTACATGTCGTGGCGTTTTTCATTCTAGTCGGTTTGTTCTTCTACTCAGTCCTATCGATGATGGCGTTGCCCCTGCTTCTGCTCACGGGCTTTCTGCTCTACCTCGAGCAAAGAAAATCTGAGGACGTGGAACTGGCGTTCTTCAAGATAAATGCGGTTGCCGGCTTCAGCGTCTTTTCCATGATTCTTATCGGAGTGTATGTATGAAGATCGTCGTTGGCATCACCGGCTCCTCGGGCGCAGTGTACGCTGTGGATTTTCTGAAGAAGTGTCCGGCCGATAAGTACCTGATCGTCAGCTCTTGGGGCAAAATACTTCTGCGCGATGAGGTCCAAATGAGCGAGAAGGATCTGAAGCAGTATGTGAAAAGGAGTTTTTCCGACGACGACCTCACCGCACCGATGGCGTCCGGGTCCAACCGCTTCGACGCGTTTGTCATACTTCCGGCGTCAACATCCACGATCGGTAAGATTGCCTCGGGGCTTGGTGACACGCTCATTACCCGCACGGCGCAGGTGTGTCTCAAGGAGAGGTATAAGCTGGTCATTTGCGTGCGCGAAACGCCCATGTCGACTCTTTCGCTGGAACAATGTGCGCGGCTGTCGAGTTACGGCGCTCTCATCATGCCCATCTCGCCACCGCTCTATTTCGTTCCGAAGACGATCGATGAATAC
>CAYPVN010000213.1:0-1643 GCA_964414155.1 uncultured Chitinophagales bacterium | reverse complement strand
GTTGAAGTCGATCCCTATCTGGAAATCACCGAGATTGCAACTCGTGCGATCCAAGAGAAGAAACCGGCACTGCTCTTTGAGAAGGTCAAGGGCTCGAAGTATCCTCTCGTCATCAATACATTGGCAAGCGACTTGCGCTGCGAGCTTGCTCTCCAACGTCATCCACTGGAGATCGGTGAAGAGCTGATTAAGTTCTTCGGAGATCTCTTTCCTCCCAAGCCATCCACCATCTGGCAAAACAAACGGCTTGTCCGGCGCTTTCTCTCAGCACCGCCGAAGTCGAGCTCATCGGCGCTCTCCCAACAAGTTGTCGAGCAACCCAACTTGGATGAACTTCCCATCATTACCTGCTGGCCTGAAGACGGAGGGCGGTTCATCACCCTCCCGCAAGTCGTGACGTACGATCCGCGCTCGAACAAACGCAACATGGGCATCTATCGCATGCACGTGTTCGACAAGGAAACGACGGGCATGCACTGGCAGATCCAGAAGGGGGGAGGGTTCCACTACTACCAGGCAGAAAAACTGGAGCAGGATCTGGAAGTCGCTGTCGCAATTGGAACGGATCCCGCTTTTCTGCTTGCAACGATCGCGGCGTTGCCGGAGAACATCGACGAAGCGATGTTTGCCGGGTTCCTACGCGGCAGGAGGACGAAGTTCGTAAAAGGGAAATCGATTTCGATTCCTGTTCCCGCAAACGCCGAGTTTGTCCTGGAAGGTGTGGTGCCGCAAAAAGTGAGACGCATGGAGGGGCCGTTCGGTGATCACTTCGGACATTATTCGCATGCGGCGGAATTTCCAATCTTTCAGATTCGAACCATCACTCACCGGAAGAACGCGATCTATCCTGCTGCCGTCGTCGGCATTCCGCCGATGGAGGACAAATATCAAGGAGATGCGACGCAGCAAATCCTCGGACCTCTCGTGAGACTTATCCACTCCGAGATCACGGACATGTGGGCGTACTATGAGGCGGGTTTTCACAACCTGCTAGTGGTTGCCGTCGACCAGCGCTACGCGAAAGAATCGATGAAGACCGCGCTCGGTCTCATGGGCCTCTCGCAGCTTGCCCTTACCAAATGCATCATCCTTGTTACCGAAGGTGTCGATGCGAGGAGCTTTGATTGGGTGATGAAGGAGGTGCGGGACAATTTTGATCCGCATTTTGACTTTGTGATGATCCCCCGCGTTCCACTTGATACGCTCGACTTCACCAGCTTCACCATGAATCTCGGCAGCAAGATGATCATCGACGCAACCAGGAAGCAGCGCCCGCGGGAGGAAGCAACCGGTTCGATCGATAGGGCGCGTCGGGACGAGCAGATCAACCAGATGCGCTCCCTGGACCCCCGCATCCTCGACCTCAATCTCGTGCACGATACGCTGTTGCTGGTGAAGGTCAGCGGACATGGCATGCCGCTCGTTGAAAAACTGGTGAAGCACACCGAGCTTGGCGGCGTGAAGGTGGTTGCCGCCGTCAGTGAGGACGTCGATATACGTGACAGGGAGAATTACATCTGGGGCGTGTTCACACGGTTCGACTGCGAACGCGATATCATCTTCACCGAGCAGAAACTCATGGGCATCAGCCCGGTGTACAAAGGCATCATGGGAATCGACGCGACGTGGAAGCAGGGATACCC
>CAYPVN010000212.1:0-3054 GCA_964414155.1 uncultured Chitinophagales bacterium | reverse complement strand
TCAGCACAAGTTGTTTCACATTCAAACGCAGTAGCTCCACACATATTTTGGGATGGAATAATGATTGGCCAGACTATCTCACGCTATACAATAATCGAGAAACTCCGCCAAGAAGATGGCGGACAAGTCGGCGAGGGCGGCATGTCCCGAAGTTGCCTGCGAGCGTTCTTGCTGCGAGCAGCCGCAACTTCGAGGATCCCGCTGAAGCGAAGCGAAAGCGGGAGGCGTGGACAATGATAGGGCGGACAGTTTCTCACTATAAAATTTTGGAGAAATTGGGTGAGGGGGGAATGGGCGTTGTCTATAAAGCCCACGACACAAAGCTTGACCGCAATGTTGCACTCAAGTTCCTTCCATCTCATCTCGCCGCATCCGAACAGGACAAAGCCCGCTTCACGCAGGAAGCGAAAGCCGCCGCCGCGCTGAATCATCCCAACGTTTGCTCGATCATTGATATCCAGGAACACGATGGTCAGATGTTCATCGTGATGGAGTTTGTCGACGGGCAAACACTTCGGGAAAGAACCAGATCCCAAATCCCAAATCTCAAATCCGCAATCGAGATCGCCGCCCAGATTGCCGATGGACTTGCAGCAGCTCACGAGAAAGGGATCGTTCATCGAGACATTAAGCCCGAGAATATCATGATCCGCAAAGACGGCATCGCGCAGATCATGGATTTTGGATTGGCAAAACTGAGATCGAGCGGCAGTAAAATCACCCGACTCACAAAAGAAGGTAGCACGGTCGGCACCGCAGGATACATGTCTCCGGAACAGGTGCAGGGACAAGACTCTGACCACCGGTCGGATATTTTTTCGTTCGGGGTTCTCCTTTTTGAGCTATTAACCGGCCAACTTCCTTTCAAGGGCGTACACGAGACTGCGTTGGCGTACGAGATTGTCAATGTAGATGCGCCGCCGATGTCGGTGGTCAAACCGGAAATCGATCCGAGTCTCGATGCCATCGTGCTTGAGTGTTTGGAAAAGGATCCGCGTGAAAGAGCGCAGTCAATCGCACAAGTCTCTATCGATCTCAAGCGCTACAGGCGTGAATCGAGCCGCCAGCGCGCAAGCAAGATAACTGCAGTGCGCCAGGCGTACATTCCGCCTTCGGGCGAATCCGTCGATCGTTTGCAGCCCCTGGCGGCACCTCCTTTTAGGCAACGTATTCCGTGGTTTGTTGCAGCCGTTTGCTTTGTCAGCGCAGTTGTGTTCGGAGTTATGCTCTTTCGCAGCTCTCCGAATGAAAGGAATACAATCCGCTCCGTCATCTCACCTCCGGAGAACGCGAGCTTTTATTTTTTTGGAAACTTCTCCGGCCCTCCTTCAATCTCGGCCGACGGAAAGCGGGTTGCGTTTGTCGCAAGGGATTCTTCTGACAAAAGACATCTGTATGTCCGGTCGTTGGACGCGCTTGATGCACAGCCGCTCGCCGGCACCGAGGGAGCCGTTCATCCCTTCTGGTCGCCCGACAATCAGTTCATCGGGTTTGTCGCACAAGGCAAGCTGAAGAAAATTGATGCTTCGGGAGGACCCCCCATTACAATTTGTAATGCAGGGGACTCTCGCGGCAGCACATGGAGCAATGATGGTATGATCGTATTTTCTCCGGGCGCTGGGAATCCTCTATTTGTGGTTTCGGCATCTGGAGGAGCTCCAACGGTAATCACAAACCTCGATTCAATGCGAAAAGAAACAACCCATCGGTGGCCTTTCTTTTTGCCCGACGGCCAACACTTTCTGTATTTTGCCCGCACTGTTGCCACCGGCGCGCAAGGTGAAGGTGACGCAATCTGTGTTGCATCGCTCGACAGGAAAGTCAACAAGGTTCTCCTGAACGCGTCATCGAACGCAGTGTATGCGTCTGGCTATCTCCTGTTCGTGCGGGGCACCAGCCTCATAGCGCAACGATTCAACATTCATTCATTGGAACTTGAAGGAGAAGCGACGGCGATTGTTCAGGGGATTGCGTATGACCCTTCGATTCACCGGGGTCTCTTCTCTGCTTCCGAAAATGGACTCCTGATCTATCAAACAGGAAATGTGCAAATCGGTTCGAAGCTCATCACGATGGATCGGAGCGGAAAATCGCTGGGTATGGTCGGTGATATAGGAGAATACATAGGATTTCGAATCTCTCCTGATGGTCAGCGCATAGGGTTAAGCGTCTTCGATCAAAAATCCCGCAACAACGACGTTTGGATCTATGAGATACGTCGCGGGTTGAAAACACGCTTCACGTTTGATCCCGCTGCAGAATTTAATCCTGTTTGGTCGCCAGACGGAAATCAGGTTGTATTCTCCTCTAGTCGAAAAAGGAAAAATGACTTGTACATCAAATCTTCAAGCGGTGCAACAAGTGAAGAAGCTTTGCTCGAATCCGATGAAAACAAAAACCCGACAGACTGGTCGTCCGATGGTAAATATCTTGCCTACACTTCTAAGGGCCACATATGGATTTTATCGATGAAACCCGAAGGGGCGGGTGGCGGTCGTAAGGCAATTCCGTTTTTGCAAACAGAGTTTAACGAAGGTGAAGCTCGTTTTTCTCCTGATGGACACTGGATTGTACATAGCAGCAACGAATCCGGTCAAGCGGAGGTTTACCTGCGACCTTTTCCCGGGCCCGGGGGGAGATGGCAAGTCTCAACGGCTGGTGGGTTTGCTCCAAGTTGGCGTCGTGACGGAAGGGAAATATACTATATCAGTAACGACGGCAAATTGATGACGGCGGAATTCGCGGTGAAAGGCTCCACGGTAGAAGTAAGTTCTGCGCGTTCTCTGTTCGAGATGAAAGGAGTGAATTACGATGTGATGGGCGATGGCAAGCGGTTCATTCTGAACATACCGGTTGAAACTCAGCTTGCCTCTCCTCTCACGCTCGTTGTCAACTGGGATGCGGAGTTGAAGAAAAAATGAACAGCAGATGAAACGAAAAAAATCAATAATTGACCAAACGATATCACACTATCCCGCTCTTTGGTCCCGCTTCTCAGGATCCCGCACACGAGCGGGATCCCAGAAGGCGGGAGATTCCGCCTCTAAGCGGGAT
>CAYPVN010000211.1:0-3067 GCA_964414155.1 uncultured Chitinophagales bacterium | reverse complement strand
AGATTGCAGAGATTCGCCTGAAGGGAGAATCCTACGAAGCGGCGATTGATGCCTGCGAGGAAGCGCTCCGTGCCAACCCCAATTCACCAGAGACTCTGCTTACCCTTTTGAGAGTGTATCGAGCCAAGGGCGACCGCCGCATGACCAATGAAATCGGCGGTCGGCTCCTTGATTTCTGGAAAGATGCCGATACTGACTTCCAAAATCTCATCGAAGTCAAAAAACTGCTGGGAATCCCTGCATAGTAGCCCCCCTTTCTTTCCTAATTTAATGATTGATTCTGAAATCTGACTCCCGTATCTTCAAACCGCTAGGTAACAATCACCCCCAACACTCATTAAGGAGTTTTTCCCATGAAAAATTCATACCGGTTGCTGTGGACGTTCGGTTGGATTGTGGCGCTGGTGATGTGTACTGCTGCAACGGGGGTTGCGCAAACTACAGGCACGATCAAGGGGAAAGTAACGGATCAGAAAACAGGCGAGACATTGCCGTCCGTCAATGTGGTGGTGAAAGGAACCAGCATGGGCGCATCCACAGATGTGAATGGAAACTACGAGATCGTTGGGATTGCCCCCGGCACCTACACACTTGTTGCTTCGCTTGTCGGCCACGAAAAGATCGAGATTAAAGGGATTGTTGTCGCGGGTGGGGGAATTGCTACCCAAGACATAACAATGAAAGACGTTTCAGTACGACTTGGAGATATCATGGTGTATGGTGTCTCGAAGCGTCCCGAGCGGATTACGGAAGCGCCTGCAGCAGTGAGTGTTCTGACACCGAAAGACATCCAGCTTACAGCCTCTCACGGACAACTCCCTCGCTTGCTTGAAGCCGAGCCCGGTGTAGATATCGTTCAGAGCGGCGTGCAGGATTTCAATATCAATACCCGCGGGTTCAACAGCTCGCTCAACAGAAGGTTACTAGTTCTTATGGATGGTCGCGATTTGGCGATCGCATTTCTGGGGGCACAGGAATGGAATAGCTTGCCGGTACCACTGGATGACATTGGTCGTCTCGAGTTGGTTCGTGGTCCGGGATCAGCACTCTATGGTCCCAATGCGTTTAATGGCGTGATAAGTGTTTCCACCCCCGCACCGAAGGAGGTTCTTGGAACGAAGGTGGTCTATTCCTCTGGTGAAATAAGCTTACAACGGGCTGATGTTCGCCATGCAGGTATGATCGATGGTCACTGGAGTTACAAAGCGAACATCGGGCATGTAGAAAGCGGAACGTGGTCAAGATCGAGAACTACTGCTCCGTTTGAATATCCAGGGCTTACTCCGGAAGCCCGCCGTCTTGATGACGACCAGGTAACATCCTCGTATGGATCGGCAAGAGTCGACTACGAGAAAGATAATCTTGGGGTAATTACCGCAGAAGGGGGATTCACAGAGGTTCAGAACGAATTGTTCATAACCGGAATAGGCCGGGTGCAGGTAAAAAAAGGACACAGGCCGTGGGGGAGATTGAACTTCAGCAACGACCGATGGAACATCATGTTCTGGAGCCAGGGACGCAAGTCAATTTTGCCGCAATATTCTCTTGCATCTGGAGCTCCCTTGCTGGAGACATCATCGATACACAATGGAGAGGTTCAATACAATACTTCCGCGTTGGATGACCAGCTTCAGTTCATCGTCGGCGCTTCGCACCGGATTTACAATGTGGATACCGATGGGACCCTGATGCCGGAAAAGAGGAATGACAACACAAGCGGCATTTTCGGACAGGTTGAGTATTCCCCGATGGAAATGTTGAAACTTGTTGGTGCGGGACGATGGGATCGCAGCACCCTTCATGCGAGTCAGTTTTCCCCGAAAGGGGGCGTTGTGTTCACTCCCATTCCTAATCACTCTTTGCGCGTTACCTATAACCAGGCGTTCCAAGTTCCAAACTACTCAGAGTTTTTCCTGCGAGCGAACGCGGCGGCGCCTTCCGCAAGTCCCCGACAGCTTGAGCTTGGTCTGGAAGGTTATTACGCAGCCGTTAAGGCATCCCTCCCGCCGTCCCTCGTCAATCCACTCAATCTCCCAACCAACCTACCCTGGAGTTTCAGTTCCAGCACTCAGGTGGTCGCGTTGGGTAATAACAATCTTACTGTTGAGAAAATCAAGGGATTTGAAGCCGGGTACAAGGGAGTACTACTCGATAACAAGCTCTTTGTTACGGTTGATGGTTACTTCAACAAGCTGGACAACTTTATTACAGACCTTTTGCCTGGCGTGAATCCAGCATACCCGAGCTACAGTTTGCGCGATGGTGGAACAGATATACCCAAGAACTTGAATGATCTTGATGCTTTGTACAACCTACTGAATCTGCCCGCCGCTCATCCGCTCCGACTAAATCTCGCTGCGCTCCGTACCGGGTACAATAGCTTAAACGCCCAGTTGGGACCGTTGCTCGCCACGCTTCCTGACGGGAAGCGCGCAGGAGTGATCTCCTATACGAACTCAGGGAAAGTCGACGAAACAGGGACTGAAGTAGCGGTGAACTTTTATCCCATCGATGGATTGCTCGTTTCCGGGAATTGGACGTGGTATGATTTCAAAGTGAAGGAGAAACAAACGGGCGATGTACTGTTGCCCAATGCGCCCAAACATAAATTTGCTCTGACCACGACCTATCGTAGCCCGTTCGGCTATGAAATGAGTGTGTCTGCGCGTAATGTGCAGCCGTTCCGATGGGCGGCAGGGATCTTCCAAGGAAATATTCCCGCTTACACTCTTGTGAACCTCGCACTCGGTTATCAGGTTTCGAGAAACTACAGACTCGGGTTGGCGTCGACGAACCTCTTTAATCACAAAGTCTACCAACTCTTCGGTGGCTCGATAATCGGGAGACAGATCATAGGTACGGTGACGGCAACCTTCTAGGCTTCTTCGTTTCACCAAACAGCAAAGGCAAGTTCTCGTTGAACTTGCCTTTTTGTTTACCACCCACGTGAGAGCTTGATTACCCGCTCATTCCAAGTTTTTTCTTTGCCTCTTCAGAAATCCGCGCAGAAGTCCATGCCGGCTCCCACACAATCCGCACATCGGCATCTTTCACGCCGGGTACTTGC
>CAYPVN010000210.1:0-3073 GCA_964414155.1 uncultured Chitinophagales bacterium | reverse complement strand
TTGGATATGGTTCCGGAGGATCGTGCGCGTGAGGGGATATTCCTTGCGTTTCAATATCCGGTGGAAATCCCGGGCGTGAGCAACATGTACTTCCTAAAGGCCGGATTCAATGCGATCAGAAAACATCGCGGGCTCGAAGCGCTCGATGCGGTGGAGTTTCTTTCACTCGTGAAGCAGAAGATGAAGCTGGTCGATATGGACGAGACGTTGCTGAACCGTCCGGTGAACGAGGGCTTCTCGGGAGGAGAAAAGAAACGGAATGAGATTTTTCAGATGGCCGTGCTGGAGCCGAGGCTTGCGATCCTCGACGAAACTGATTCAGGGCTGGATATCGATGCTTTGAGAATTGTTGCCGACGGTGTGAACAAGCTGAAGCAGAAAGACAATGCCGTTATCATCGTGACGCACTACCAGCGTCTATTGAATTACATCGTGCCGGACTTCGTTCATGTTTTGTTAGATGGTCGCATCGTCAAATCCGGCAAGAAGGAGCTGGCATTGGCTCTTGAAGAGAAAGGCTATGATTGGCTGAAGAGTGAAAGCGTAACGGTTAATGGATAGGAGATTGAAAGTAGAATGAGTTTGGGAACAGAAAATACCAGAGAGTGGTACCAGTCGAACTTTCAGATGTTTGAGAAGAGTCTGAACGGCGAATCGAAGTCGCCTTTTCACGCTGTACGTCGAGCAGCGATTGCGCGATTTGCGGAGCTTGGATTTCCGACAACGCGTGATGAGGAATGGAAGTTCACCAATGTTGCACCTATTGCCAAGGTGAATTTCAAGTCGACTTTAGAAAACAAGATTGTCGACTTGGCCGGACGGGATATTGAGCCGTACCTCTTTACCGGGTTTCAAGGCCATCTGTTGGTGTTTGTGGACGGCCATTTCTCCAATCGGCTATCAAACCTGCGGGAATTACCAAAGGGAGCTAAGGTCGGAAGCCTGGCTGAGGCGCTCCGAACCGATGCAGATCTCGTGAACAGTCACCTAACGCGATACGCGAGGTTTGAAGACAATGCGTTCACGGCCCTCAGTACGGCGTTTCTGCGAGATGGAGCATTTGTCTTCATGCCAGACCAGACGATACTAGAGAATCCGATCTATCTCTTGTTCCTCGCGACCGGACGGAAGGAGAATCCGGCATTTCATCCGCGGAACTTGATTCTCGTTGGAAAGAGCAGCCAGGTCTCGATTATCGAGCGCTATGCGGGCATGGGAAGAAGTGCATATCTCAATAATATCGTGACGGAAATTGTTCTGGGTGAGAACGCCGTTGTCGAACATGATAAGTTGCAGGATGAGAGTGCAGCGGCGTTCCATATCAGCAGCACTCATGTTGTCCAGAATGCCCATAGCAATTTCACTTCCAATTCTGTGTCGTTCGGAGGCGATCTTGTCAGGAACAATGTCACATCGGTATTGAATGCGCAAGATTGTGAGTGCACACTCAACGGCCTGTCGCTTGCAACCGGCACACAGCACGTCGATAACCATACGACTATCGATCACGTCAGTTCCCATTGCAGAAGTCACGAATTGTACAAGTCCATACTCGACGGGAAGGCGAAAGGCGTGTTCAACGGAAAAATCTTTGTGCGCCGCGACGCTCAGAAAACGGATGCCAAGCAGACCAACAAGACGTTGTTACTGTCTGACGATGCCACAATTGACACCAAGCCACAGCTTGAAATCTTCGCGGACGATGTGAAATGCACCCACGGTGCAACTGTGGGACAGCTAGATGAAGAGCAGGTCTTCTATCTCCGTGCTCGCGGGATCGGCCTTGAACAGGCGAGGGATATTCTCACGTTCGCTTTTGCCAGCGATGTCATCAGCAGAATTCATGTCGAGCCTTTGCGCGAACAATTGGATCGGATGTTACAAGCGAGATTGCAGAAAGGGCGTCAAGCAGAAATAGTATGAGAATTGTTGCCGACATACCCGCACCGGAAATCACTGAGCAACCTGTGAGCGTCAAATTTTGCCGGCATCATTTTCCTGTGCTGAGACAACAGGTCAATGGCAAGCCGCTTGTCTATCTTGACAATGCAGCCACAAGCCAGAAACCACAGGTGGTACTTGACACGATGATGCGGTACTATGAGGAGGAAAACTCCAACATTCACCGCGGCGTGCACTATCTTAGTGAGCGTGCGACGCGTGCGTATGAAGCTGCTCGCGTGAAGGTGCAGCGCTTTGTAAATGCTGCAGAATTCAAGGAGATCATCTTCGTTCGCGGGACGACCGAAGGGATTAACCTCGTTGCCCACAGCTACGGGCGTCAGCATGTAAAGAAAGGGGATGAAGTTCTCATCTCCGCGATGGAGCATCACTCGAATATTGTTCCTTGGCAGATGCTGTGTGAAGAGAAGGAGGCAGTCCTGCGCGTCATTCCGATGAACGACGCAGGTGAGTTGTTGGTCGAGGAATATGATAGACTGCTGAACGATCGAACGAAGATCGTCGCGTTAAGCCATGTTTCGAATGCGCTGGGAACGATCAACCCGATAAAGCGGATGATAGCGACTGCCCATGTTCGTGGCATTCCGGTCTTGATTGACGGGGCGCAGGCGGTTCCCCATATGAATGTGGATGTTCAGGATCTGGACTGTGATTTTTACGCGTTCTCGGCTCATAAGATGTTTGGCCCGACAGGTGTCGGTATCCTGTACGGAAAAGCCGCGCTGCTTGACGGAATGCCCCCGTATCAAGGCGGCGGAGACATGATCAAGTCGGTGACATTTGAGAAGACTATCTACAACGACCTTCCCTATAAATTCGAAGCCGGAACACCAAGTATCGCCGCGGGAATCGGCCTTGGCGCAGCCATTGATTACCTTGGGCAGATCGACCTGAATGCTGTGGTCGCGCATGAAAAGGACCTGATCTCTTATGCTACCGGAGCGCTCTCCCACATTGAGAGAGTTCGCATCATCGGCACTGCAAAAGAGAAGGCAAGCGTGCTCTCCTTTGTCATCGAAGGAATTCATCCACATGATATCGGCACCATACTTGACGACGAAGGAATTGCAATCCGCACAGGTCATCACTGCGCCCAGCCGGTGATGCAGCG
>CAYPVN010000209.1:0-3078 GCA_964414155.1 uncultured Chitinophagales bacterium | reverse complement strand
AGGAGTGGTGGCCAGGCATCATGCTTCGGCGGTTCTCATGCACATCAAGGGCACTCCCAAAACGATGCAGCAGAATCCGCACTACGATGATCTCTTTGGAGAGATAACTGGAACACTTCAGAGGGGTCTGGATCGCGGTACTGAGGCGGGCGTTGACCAGATGATTGTCGATCCCGGGATTGGTTTTGGCAAGAGACAGATCGACAATCTGCATTTGATTGCCGGCTTATCGCACTTCAAGTGTTTGGGGCGCCCCATCCTTATCGGTCCATCACGAAAGTCGTTCATTGGCGCCATCCTCAATCTGCCAGTCGAAGAGCGCCTCGAAGGAACGCTGGCTGCAGTGGTCGCCTGCATCCTGAATGGGGCCAACATTGTCCGCGTCCACGATGTGAAGGAAGCTCGGCGCGCAGCTTTGGTTGCCGACGCCATCAGGAATCAACAAGCAAACGTCTCCTAACCAAACATCTCACTCCATGGAGCTTTTCAAGATAGGGTTTCTCTCCGTTGGTCTTGCTGACGTTGTTGACGTTGCACTCGTTTCGTTCATCTTTTACCGTCTCTACCTGGCGATGCGCGGCACGATCGCCGCGCAGATCTTCGTCGGCCTTGTTCTGATTCTGGCGTTTTCCTTCCTCGCGCAAGCTGTAAATCTGAAAGCGATGGGTTGGATCCTCCGCGCGCTGACGGATATCTGGGTGATAGCGTTCATTATTCTCTTCCAGCCGGAGTTGCGCCGACTGCTCGTCATTGTCGGACGCAATCCTGTGGTGCGGCTGTTCCTGAAGACAAACGTCGATGAATCGATTGATGATGTGGTGGGAGCCGTAACGGAATTATCAAAGAAGAAGCAGGGTGCGTTGATCGTGTTTGTGAGGGCGACGGGCATCCGCATCTTCGTCGAGACCGGGACGAAGATGGAGGCTCTCGTTAGCAGGTCGCTACTTCTCTCAATATTCAACCCGAAGTCCCCCCTGCACGACGGTGCGGTCGTGATCAAGGATCGCCTTATCGAAGCAGCGCGCTGCACGTTGCCGCTTTCGACTCTTACGTCGTGGGAGGGGCAGCTTCTGGGCACGCGCCATCGGGCGGGACTTGGTATTTCTGAGCAGGCAGATGTTGTGGTAGTGATTGTCTCCGAGGAAACAGGAACCGTTTCAATAGCGGAGAATGGCTCGCTCGCCATGGGGTTTACTCCTGCAGTGCTTCGGAAGGAATTGAAAGATCGGTTAAGTGTGGAGCAGGCGAGATCGATAGGCTCCATTTGGAAGCTCATGAAGAACTCGGCATAACAGGGTGGATGATTGGGACGATTTGATCTTGATAAGGAAGAGATGCTCGCATTGCTACGAGACCGCGGCATCACCGATGTACGTCTCCTGAAGGCGATGTTAACCGTTTCCCGTCATGTGTTCGTTCCCGAACCATTTACAAGTCGGGCCTATGAAGATTCCGCTTTGCCGATTGGTAAGGGCCAGACTATCTCCCAACCATACACCGTGGCCTTCATGACTCAGGCTCTCGGCATTAGAGAAGGGGACAAGATTCTTGAAGTCGGCACAGGCTCGGGATATCAAGCCGTCATTCTCTCTGAGATGGGAGCTCGTGTGTTTACGATCGAACGGAATCTGGATCTCCTTGCTTCTGCGCGAAAGACATTTGAAAAACTCAACTACAGGATTGCATCGAAGGGTGGGGACGGAACTGTTGGCTGGAATGAGTTCGCTCCGTTCGATGGGATTATTGTTACCGCAGGAGCACCCAGTATCCCCCAGCCTCTCCTGAATCAACTCACCCAGGGCGGAAAACTTGTCATTCCTGTCGGTGACCTTGAAATGCAAACATTGATTGTCTGCATCCGGAAAGGTGAACAATTTGAGCGAAGAGAGATCGAAGGATTCAAGTTTGTCCCGCTGATAGGTAAGATGGGATGGTGATGAGATGATTTTCTGATTCGATGCCTGACACAGTAGTCTCTTCTTCATTTTATCCATTCGCATACGACCAACACTAAGAAAAAAGTTCTAACTCTTGTAGGTCCCACAGGATCCGGAAAGACCTCTGTCTCACTCCATCTTGCGGAGATTCTTCACGGCGAAATTCTCTCGGCGGATTCGCGTCAGGTGTACAAGTATCTGGATATCGGGACAGCCAAGCCAACACCCGAACAAAGGAAACGGGCGCGACATCACTTCGTTGATGAGTTGATGCCGGATCAGGATTTCAACGCGGGAGAGTTTGGAACGCGTGGAAGGACCGTCATTCAGGAAATTTTTGGCCGGAACAAAACACCGGTCGTTGTGGGGGGGTCGGGATTGTACGTCCGTTCCTTGATCGATGGACTCTTTGAGGGACCAGGAGCAGATAATAAATTTAGGGAAAGACTGGAGGGGAAGGTAAAGTCGGGGGAAGTTCAGCAATTGATTGAGGAGCTGCGGAGAGTTGACCCTGTTGCCGCTAAGAATGCTGATCCCACCAAACCACGCCGGATCATTCGAGCACTTGAAGTTCACCATGTGACAGGCAAGGCGATTTCCGCTCACCATCGCGACCACAAGATCTCCATTAACTTTACACCAATTATCTTTGGGTTGTCCTGGAACCGCAAGAGCCTGTACGAAAGGATCGAACGGCGTTGCGATGAGATAATTGCGAGCGGTCTCTTAAAAGAGGTGGAAGCGTTGGAAAAAATGAATTTTGATAGATCCGTGAACGCCCTCAATACAGTGGGGTACGCAGAGGGGTTTGGTTACCTGAGCGGTGAGATTTCTTATGAAGAGATGTTAAGGCTGTTCAAGCAGAATTCCCGACGATATGCAAAGAGGCAGCTCACCTGGTTCAGGCGCGATGATCGGATCCAATGGATTCGAATGGATGAGCAACGTGGGGCAATGGAGATCGCAGAGGAGATATCCCGGCTGTTTTGTTCCGCTCTCTAATCCGTTGCATTGATTCTGACAAGAAATTACACTATTTTCTTTCCAGGTTTTTCCGGGAGATAACGGGGCGTAGCGCAGCCCGGCTAGCGCGCTTGGTTCGGGACCAAGAGGTCGGGGGTTCGAATCCCCCCGCCCCGAC
>CAYPVN010000208.1:0-3102 GCA_964414155.1 uncultured Chitinophagales bacterium | reverse complement strand
GCACCATGCGTGCGAGCGAGAGGGCAGTCATATCGTCAATGTGCAGGGTGGTGATGATCAGATCGAAGCGAGACTCTTCCTTTGCGAGAGCGATGGCCTCTTTGCCGCTGGAGACACGTGTCATCTCGGGGGAGTGACTCAGGTGCAACCCCTGGTACTCATTGCGAATCAATTCATAAAGCCTGCCATCCTCTTCAAACAGATACAAATCGTACTGGCTTGAGACGAGGAGAATGTCCCGAATTCTCATGCGCATCAGGTTCTGGAACCCTTGAAAGCGCGTGCCGTAGCCATGCTCGACCCACAGTGGGTCGAAGTCGTACATGGGCTTTTTGGGTTCGGGTTTCATGCTATCAGATTCGTATTTGGTTTACCGAGTCCATGCAGTACTGTCCTAGCTCTAAGCCGTAACGGTCCACGCCGTCCAATAGGCGCCCTATGTGTAGAGCGATTCTCTTGAATCGCTTTTGGCGACTCAGAAAGCGACACATGAGTGTCGCTCTACAGACTTTTCGGACTCTCTTCCAGTACACTGATCATACCGCATGCGCATCAGGTTTTGGAATCCCTGGAAGCGCGTGCCGTAACCATGCTCAACCCACAGCGGGTCGAAGTCATGGATGGGTTTTTTGAGTTCGGGCTTCATGTCAGTGTAACGTGTGCGAAAACAATGCCCCCCCGTTGCGAACCCAAAAGAGAGCGAAGCAACCAATTTGTGAGCAACGGGGTAGAGCGAACACAACTAAAATCTATCAAATGAGTGAGCGTCATTGTTTTTCGCTGTTAGCCGCAGTGTGCGCTAATTGTGATAGCTGATATCTCAGCAACAAAATTCTCCTTCGTGTCCACCATTGATTTATTGAGATCGTCGAGTTGTTAGTGATATCGAGATCAACCATTCCGACAACGGGGACGACGACTTCGTGGTGAAGTTCTCGTCCGATGTCATAAATGACCACTATAGAAGTAGAAAATGCGCCGCTTGGAATAGATACTATCTTGGTTGAAGCCGTCGCCGCCTTGTCAATATTCACATCACCATCGTACAATGAATGATAAAATATTGTATCCTTTCCGATGGGGTACAAGTACTCCAAAGCTCTAATTGGAACTAATTTATTTCCGCCATCAGCATACTGGAGGCTGAAAATGCTGTCATTTCTGACTGTGAATTCTCGGGCATAAATCGACGGATTGAACCAATGAGTGAATCGCCACCAAGCTGTCGTGTTTTCCCAACGCATCGAATCAATTGTAACAGTGAATGTATCGACTAATATACCAGAAGTGGTGTATAGGGAGTCCACGTATGTCCATTGATTTCCCAAAGCAAAAGGAATGAGTGGCAACTTGTTTTCGCTCGGACCAACACTTGAATCTTTACAGGATTGAAGCGTCTGCAGCAAAACAAGAAAGACTATTGTAGCTACTTGTCGCATTTGGAAGACCTCGCAGCGCACATTGCGGCTAACTAGTGTAAGTACGCATTTCGTATATACTCCCAATATGGATGGATAGACGCAATGCTCAGCTCATCTCAAGAACACACAACCCCACCCTTACCCTCCCCTTTTTTAAGGGGAGGGTCGGGGAGGGGTCACTTCAATGAACAATGCACATGTTGCACTACACCAGCCCTTGATCAATCATCGCATCGGCCACCTTGAGGAAGCCGCCGATGTTGGCGCCGTTCACGTAGTTGCCCGGTGTTCCAAACCGTTCGGCGACCAGGACACACGTCGTATGGATTTCCGTCATGATCATCCGGAGTCGGTTGTCGACCTCTTCCCGTGTCCATGGCAACCGCATGCTGTTCTGCGCCATTTCGAGTCCCGAGGTTGCGACGCCGCCTGCATTCGCGGCTTTGCCTGGTCCGTAGAGGATACCGGCGTCCAGGAAAACCTTCACGCCGTCAAGCGTCGTCGGCATGTTGGCGCCTTCGGAGACAACGAAGACGCCATTCCGCAGGAGGTTCTGTGCGTCCTTGCCGTTGACCTCATTCTGTGTGGCGCTGGGGAATGCACACTGCGCTTTGTGGTTCCACAAGGGGTTATGGTCCAACGAAGAGTCAAACGGCGTGTACACAGCATTCTTGAATTCATCCGCATACTCCTTGATCCTCTCGCGGCGGACGTTCTTCAAGTCCATCACGAACTCCAGCTTCTTCTTATCGATACCCTCAGGATCGTAAATGTATCCTGTCGAATCCGATAACGAAACGGCTTTTCCTCCAAGCTGGTTTATCTTTTCCACGGTGTACTGTGCAACATTGCCGCTTCCTGAAACCAAGCACGTCTTACCCTCCAGCGTTTGGTCTCGGGTCTTAAGCATCTCTGCTGCGAAGTAGACGGCACCGTAGCCTGTTGCCTCCGGGCGAATCAGTGACCCCCCCCAGTTCAGACCCTTGCCCGTGAGGACCCCGGTGAATTCATTTCTCAACTTTTTGTATTGGCCGAACAGGTATCCTATTTCCCTGCCTCCCACACCGATATCACCGGCGGGAACATCTGTGTTGGGGCCGATGTGGCGAAACAGTTCGTTCATAAAGCTCTGGCAGAAGCGCATTACTTCGTTGTCGCTCTTTCCCTTCGGATCGAAGTCCGATCCTCCTTTGCCGCCACCCATGGGAAGCGAGGTAAGGCTGTTCTTGAACACCTGCTCGAAAGCAAGGAACTTCAAGATGCCAAGCGTTACGGATGGATGGAATCGCAACCCTCCCTTGTACGGCCCGATTGCGCTGTTCATTTCGATCCGGTAGCCACGGTTCACATGAATCTCTCCCTGATCGTCCATCCAGGGAACGCGAAACATGATAACCCGCTCCGGTTCCACGATTCGCTCGAGTATCCGCGTGGAACGATACTCAGGATACCTCTCCAATACTAACGCAAGCGATTCAACAACTTCTTCAACAGCCTGATGGAATTCAGGCTCGTTCGGATTCTTCGCTTTCACATGTGATATGATACTGCTGACATAACCGGGCATTGACATCGTCTGATCTCCTTGAGCTTGATATGAGTGGTTGTTGTTTTCGTCCCCCCTGCATCATCGTTGGTACTGAGAATTTACAAAGTCATGGGAATATGCCAAGTTCTAAGT
>CAYPVN010000207.1:0-3119 GCA_964414155.1 uncultured Chitinophagales bacterium | reverse complement strand
CAGGTCGGCAAACGGAAGATTGAGCTGTCCAATCTCAAGAAAGTCCTCTATCCCGACGACCACATCCTCAAAGCGGAGCTGATTGAGTACTACCTCAAAATTGCCCCGACGATTCTCGCTCATGTCAAGGGACGTCCCCTTTCGCTGGTTCGTTTCCCCGATGGCATCACCGGAGAAAAATTTTTCCAGAAGAACAGACCCGAATGGGCGCCGTCGTGGATTGAACATGTCATGCTGGGAAGCGAAGAGAAAAAAGAGAAGATCGACTATGTGATTGCGACAGAGGGTGCTTCGCTGGTGTGGCTTGCAAACCTCGCGTGCATCGAGCTGCACCAAATGCATACCCGATCACCGCACTTCGACAAACCGGATTACTTCGTGTTCGATCTGGATCCGCCGGAGAATTACAAGTTCGCCAATGTGGCTGAAATCGCTCTCGAGTTGAAAGAGCATCTTGAGAGTTATGGCTACCATCCGTTTGTGAAAACGACCGGGCGCAAGGGGCTGCACATCCTTGTCCCGATCGAACCGAAGTGGACATTCGAAAAGGTCTTTGAGGCGGCACAGGCGGCTGCACGTCCATTCGTCGAAGCGCATAGCCAGTCCACCACTCTTCACATCAAGAAGGAGGCGCGCAAGGGAAAAGTCCTGGTGGATATTTATCGCAATCGTACGTATCAAACAATCGTTTCGGCATACAGCGTTCGCGGCTTGCCGGGTGGGACGGTTTCCATGCCGCTTCAGTGGGAGCAACTCGAGGCGTTAACCAGCCCGGCAGAATTCACTCTGAGAACCGTGCCCGACATGGTCATCAGCGATGGCGACCCGTGGGAAGCTCTTGCTGCATATGCTGTCGGCCTCCACACGGAACGCAAAACATCCACCCAAAAAAAATCGCTGGCCCCATCACGGAAACACAAGGCTCCCGAGACCCTTGAGCAGTACGCGAAGAAAAGAAGTTTTGAGAAGACACCCGAGCCGCCGCCACAGATTGTGGTTGGAGAGGGAAACGCGTTTGTCGTTCACCGGCATCATGCATCCCGGCTTCATTACGATCTCCGTCTGGAACAGGATGGCGTGCTGAAATCGTGGGCAGTCCCAAAAGGATTACCGCCGCGTCCCGGCATTATGCGGCTTGCCGTCAACACGGAGGATCATCCGCTGGAGTACCTGAACTTTGAGGGGACAATTCCGAAGGGGCAATACGGCGGAGGCGACATGTGGATTTATGCACGGGGGAAGTATGCAATTACCAAAGAAAAGAAGAATGGATTCTACTTCCGCCTCCAGAGCCGTGAGCTGAACGCCGAGTACCGGACGCATCGTACGAAGGAAAATGAATGGATGCTCGAGCGCGTCGATGTCCCGCAGATCGACTGGCTGCGAAACCCCATCGAGCCAATGCTTTCACAGTCAGCAGATCGACCTCCCGCCTCGGAAGACCATCTCTATGAAGTGAAATGGGACGGCATCCGCGCATTGATTTCTCTTGACGAGGGAGCGATCACGATTCGAAGCCGCAACCAGCATAACATCACGGCAAAATTCCCCGAGCTGTTGATTCCGGAGAAGGCATTCAGGGCAACATCGGCACTATTCGATGCGGAAATTGTTTGCCTCGATGACGAAGGGAAACCTGTGTTCAAGCATGCGATCCATAGAATCCAGCAAACAACGGAGGGGGCTGTTGAACGCGCCCGCGCAAAGTATCCCGCCGTCTGCTACGTCTTCGATTGCCTTTATCTTGATGGCCGGACGATTGTGCAGGAACCCCTGCTACGCCGCCGCACATGGATGGCTGACGCTATCAAGCGTGGGACACCCTACAGGCTGAGCGAAGTTGTCGCCGATGGCGCGGCATTATTCAAAGCCGCAGCGCAGATGGGACTCGAAGGGATCATGGCAAAAGAAACAAACAGTCCGTATCAACCGGGCAAACGGACCTCTCAATGGCTGAAAATCAAGACTCGGCAAACGACCGAATGTGTCATCATCGGTTATACAAAAGGTAAGGGCGATCGTGAGGCGTTGTTCGGCGCACTGCACATCGCTCAGCGGAATGGCAGCGAGTTGGAGTACGTTGGCAAGGTAGGAACCGGATTCGATGCGAAGCTAATGAAGGAGATCTTCCTTCAACTTAAAACGCTGAAAACGATAAAGCGTCCCATCAAAGAGAAACCGCTTGATGATGCACAGACAACATGGATTCAGCCGACGGTGGTATGCGAGGTGCAATATGCCTCTGTGACAAAGGACCGCATGCTGCGTGAACCGGTGTTCCTGAGACTGAGGGAGGATCTCATGTAAGGTGGCTACAGGTCTGCATATTTGGGCCGCTTTCCACAAGCGGGCCGCTGGATAAAGTCAGAGATAATTGATACATTGACGCACAGAGCTGTTCTTTAACATTTGTTGGAGGTGACAGATGAGGGCAATTTGGAAGGGCCATATACGTTTCTCGTTGGTGACGATCCCAGTCCGCATCTATAATGCGGTCGACACCGACCAGACGATTCGCTTCAACCAGCTGCACAGCGACGATCATGGTCCGATCGGCTACGATAAACGGTGCAAGAAGTGTAACAAAGTCGTCACATCCGAACAGATTGTCAAGGGATATCCGTACGAGCCGGAACACTTTGTGATCGTCGAGAAAGAAGATCTCGAGAAGATCAAACTCAAGAGCACGAAGATTATTGAGATTGACGGCTTCATCGATGCTAAGGAAGTTCATCCGACTCTGTATGAAGCACCTTACTACGCGGGGCCCGACGGTCCGGTAGCTGTGAAAGCCTACTCACTCCTTGCAGCCGCTCTCAAGGATACCGGCAAAGTGGGAATCGGCAAAGTCGTGTTGCGCGACCGGGAGGATGTTGTGTTGATTGCACCCCAGGAGAACGGGATCGTTTTTTACAAACTCCGCTCTCCAAAGGAAGTCCGCAGCATCAGCGAGGTTCCTCAATTGGAGGGCAAGTCGATCGACAAGGATCAGCTGAAACTCGCCCGGAATCTCATCGAATCCATGACGACGAACCTGAAGAAGATCGACATGACTGATAAGTACCACGATGCGCTCAGAGAAATGATCGAGGCAAAGGTCGATGGGAAAGAAATCGTGA
>CAYPVN010000206.1:0-3192 GCA_964414155.1 uncultured Chitinophagales bacterium | reverse complement strand
TTAGTACCGACAAGGTGGATTCTGAAATTCCCTCACCTGCGGCGGGTGTGCTTGCGGAGATTGTTGTGGAAGAGCAGACGACCGTACCCGTTCGCACAGTAATCGCGTATATCGAGAGCGATGGAGGGGCAGGAGCCTCAGCCCCCAAGGCAGCGCCTCCGATGGAGTTGCCGAAACCTGCAGCAGCAGCCCCTGCGCCACCGGCACCCAAGGCCCCGCAGGTCCAGCCTCTCGCCGCTCCCATCGCGGGCCGTTTCTATTCTCCGCTCGTGTTGAACATTGTCCGGACGGAAGGCATTTCGATGACCGAGCTTGAAATCATCCCCGGCACGGGTGAAGGAGGACGAGTCTCAAAGAGGGATATCCTCGGTTATGTTGAGGCGAAAAAGAGTGGCGCAGTTGCTCCGGCGCGCGAAGCCGCCTTCAAACCGGCTTCACAAGCTCCGTCCGCGCCACCAAGGCCGGTACTCGTTGGCATCCTCGCAAAGCCTGTGGATGTGCCTGAGTTACGCACCAAGTATCCGTCGCCACAGCACGACATACTGCAGATGAGTAACGTGCTGCAGAAGATGGCCGAGCATATGGTGAAGAGCGTTCACACCTCTCCACATGTTTCCGCAGTCCACGAAGTCGATGCGACGGCAGTGGTTAGGCATCGTGATTCACACGCCGCGGAATTTGAGAAGAAGGAAGGATTCAAGCTCACGTTCACCCCATACATAATTGAAGCGGTCGTTCGTGCCCTCAAGAAATATCCGCTTATCAATAGCTCCATTGAGGGAGACAAGATCATCAGAAAGAACTACATTAATCTCGGCATTGCCGTGGCATCGGAGAATGGGTTGCTCGTTCCCGTCATCAAGAATGCTGAAGAGAAGAGCTTCCTCGGCCTTGCGCGCGCGGTGACCGATCTGGCAAACCGGACGCGCAACAAGAAGCTGACACCGGATGATATTCAGGGCGGGACATTCACCATCTCCAACTACGGAGTGTTCGGTACGATGATCGGAACGCCCATTATCAACCAACCACAGGTAGCGATCCTCGGTACGGGAGCGATCAAAAAGCGCCCGGTGGTCATCGACGACGCAATTGCAATACGCCCGATTGCGTACTTCACGCTGGCGTTCGATCATCGACTTGTTGATGGAGCCTTGGGCGGGATGTTCCTCGAGGAGGTTGTGCAGTATCTCCAGAACTTCGATATCAACAGGAAATTCTGACGCCAATGGAATTCGTTATCCAGGAAATACAGGCCGAGCGTCCTCAGCGGCAGCATCGACCTGATTGGCTCAAGGTAAAAGTGCCGGGAGGGGAGAATTTTGCCCGGCTGAAGAATCTGATAGACAGCCACAAGCTTCATACTGTCTGCGAAGAGGCCCGATGTCCGAACATGGCTGAATGTTGGAACGCCGGCACGGCGACATTTATGATCCTCGGCGATATCTGCACGCGTTCATGCGGCTTCTGTGCCGTGAAAACTGGCCGGCCCGTCGAGCTTGATCTTGAAGAGCCCTACCGCGTTGCGGAGGCAATTCGCATCATGGGTGTGAAGCACGCGGTCATTACGTCCGTGAACCGGGATGAGCTGCCTGATGGCGGAGCTTCCGTGTTTGCAGAGACGATTCGTCAGGCGAGGATTGTGAATCCGGGCCTCCGGGTGGAGGTGCTCATTCCCGATTTCCGTGGAGTTGAGTGGGCGTTGAACATTGTCATCGATGCACGACCTGACATCCTTAACCATAACACGGAGACAGTGCCGCGTCTGTACAGTGTGGTTCGCCCTCAAGCAAAATATGAGCGCTCGCTAGAACTACTCAAGCGCGCCAAGAAAGCAGGTATGGTCACCAAGAGCGGCCTTATGCTCGGTATCGGTGAGAAGACGGAGGAGGTGGTTGATGTCATGCGCGACCTGCACGCCGCAAGTTGCGACATACTCACTCTCGGACAGTACCTGCAACCCACCAAAGAACACCTGCCTGTTGATCGCTTCGTCCACCCCGACAAATTCAAGATGTTGAAGGAACTGGGAATGACTATGGGCTTCAGACATGTGGAGTCGGGGCCGCTGGTGAGAAGTTCGTATCACGCTGAACAACAGTCATAACGGTCTCGGAAGATATCAGTCCCCCGAGCGGTCACGAACCATTTCGTGACTGAGTCCAAGGGTTTCTGTCATGGTATGGAGCGTGCCAGCTACGAACTAGGACAGCAATCCTCAAGAATTCCGTTGACTCTCTCCCCCTTTTTTGTTAGATTTGTGCGCATTTCGGAGTACAATTTCCATTAATACCTATCAGGAGCTGTACGTTGGATAAGCCTACACGTTTCTTTAAAACTACCGATACGGTGCAGAAATGGCATCTAATTGACGCGCAGGGAAAGACTCTCGGTCGTATCTCAAGTCAAGTGGCAAGCTTGCTCAGAGGCAAGCACAAGCCGACGTTCACACCTAATGCCGATCTCGGCGATCATGTGATTGTTGTGAACGCCGCTAAGGTCCGGCTGACCGGCAAGCGGCAGGAGCTGAAAGAGTATTTCCACTACACGGGATATCCCGGCGGGGCAACCTTTGAGCGCTTTCAGGATTTGATCAAAAAGAATCCTGCGCGGGTGTTTGAGCATGCCATCAAGGGAATGCTTCCTCACAACAGACTTGGACGACAGATCATCAAGAAACTGAAAGTCTACGCAGGTGCAGAGCATCCTCATCAGGCGCAGCTTCCCGAAGCGTACACACTACAAACTAAGAAATTGGGAGAGTAGAAAGAATCATGCACGCACACAACGCACTTGCAGTCGGGCGCCGGAAGACATCAGTTGCGAGGATTATTCTCTCGCAAGGGTCAGGCAAGATCATCATCAACAAACGGCCGATCGAAGAGTTCTTCAAACTCGAGACATTGAGAAACGATGTCGCGAAACCGTTTGAAGTGACACAGACATCCGGGAAGTACGATGTCCGGGTCAATGTGGAAGGTGGCGGGCAGTCGGGGCAGGCCGGCGCAATTCGCCTCGGCATTGCGCGTGCACTGGTCGAGATGAGCGATGACAATCGGCCACTCCTGCGAGCGGCCGGGTTTATGACCCGTGACCCGCGCATGGTGGAGCGCAAGAAGTACGGTCAGAAAAAAGCGCGAAAGAGATTCCAGTTTTCTAAGCGTTGATGTAGCTCAGGAGATTTCGGATTAC
>CAYPVN010000205.1:0-3199 GCA_964414155.1 uncultured Chitinophagales bacterium | reverse complement strand
CACGATGCGCTCAGAGAAATGATCGAGGCAAAGGTCGATGGGAAAGAAATCGTGATTGTGGAAGAAGAGGAGAAACCGGTCGTGGACATCATGACAGCGCTGAAGCGGAGTATCGAGCAGGCAAAGGGGCACAAGAAACCGATGGAGAAAGCAAAAGGCGAGAAGAAGAGAGCCGTTGCTGCCAACGGGAAGTCAGCAAAGGCGAAGAAGGTAAAGGTCGCATAGCGTGTTTCGCAGAAATTGACAATGGGGAAAGTCTTACAATTTAGCATCAAGCCGCCGGCCAAATTCGGGTTTGTACGGGTCAAGAGACGGACGAAAACCGGCACGGGCAAGGCAGGGCAGTTGAACCTGTTCTCGCTGCCGGGCGGACAGGTTCTGAAACTCCCGAGCAACCTGAGCCCGTTTGAAGAGGCGCTTGTTCTGGATGAGCGAGGGGACAAAAGAGCCGAGGAGGTGTACTGGCGGGCCATAGAGGACGGCGACAGTATTGCCGATGCGTATTGCAACCTCGGTATACTTGAATCGAGGGGTGGCCGGACGCCAAAGGCATTTGATTGCTTCACCAAGTCTCTTGAACACGATCCCCGCCACTTTGAATCTCATTACAATCTTGGCAATCTGTACTTCGAGGAGGGAAATTTACGCCTTGCCCGCATGCACTACGAGTTAGCGGCCGAAGTGGAACCAACATTCTCCAACCTGTATTTCAACCTCGGTCTTGTTCACGCACTGAATAATGATTACCCGGCTGCGCTGGCAGCCCTGAACAAGTACAAAGAGTTGGCCCCTGCTGAGGAGGGGACGAAAGCAGACGAGTTGCTCGCAAACCTTAAGCGGTCGGTTGTGGGGAGGAGTTAATAGGACAAACTATCAACGATTAGTGCAGGTTGTATTCGATTCGAATTCCGCTTAGTGCCGGGTAAATCTGCAAGCGGCTTGCCTCGGACGACGTTCCACCTGATCTCCTCTCTTCCTCCCTCACCACATGAAATCCCGCCAACATTCCTAGACCGGCAGCGATAACCACATCAGACGACCAGTGCTGATGGTTGTATACTCTTGCGTAGGCAGTCAATGTAGCCATGCCGTAGAATCCAAGTCGCCCCCAGAATGTATCGATGCGTTCTGCAAGAACTGTGGAGAACGCGAACGCAACAGTTGTGTGGCCGGAAGGAAATGCTTGCGAAGCATTCCTTGTTTCGAACCAACGGAAATCCCAGGGCCCGTTCTCACTGTAGGGTCTGGCCCTTCCGGCAATATAGCGCATGCTCATGACGGTGATTCCTGAGAGAGCCATGCTTTCGAACATAAGCCTCCCCGTCACGCGGATGTCGTCACTTCCCGCAATCAGTCCGGTTGTATAAGTTGCCACTGCAAATAGACTTGCGTATGTCACGACACCATACCGTGTCGGTATGTCAAGAAAATCGTGGTTAAGAGATCCTCGCGTACTGTTGCCGACATTGTTTTTCACGCCTCTATCAATACTCATCAAGAAGAGTGTCGCACCGGCCGCACCGGCTGTGTAGTGCCATTCTCTGCTGGAGAAATGAAAGAGAGCTGAAAAGAAAGAGCCTGCGTCACGCCACACAGCGGCAGCATCGTTGGCAATTGTTCGGGAAAGAGATGACGTAGCGGTGGAATCGCCTGCGTGGAGCGATCCCATCAACAGAAGAGACCCAAGGGCGAGGAACAAGTAACGAGTGCGATCAATTCGTTGATACAAGGGGACGACTTTCTCCGGTATGGTGTACTAAAAATATTAGATTTCAGTGGAGAAGCAAGTCTGTCGAATCAACCAAGAATTCGTCGCCATCGCCGGATTGCCTTGCGGACTTCTTTGGGAGAGGTGGACCCAACGGATTTCTTGTTGGACATCGAAGCACGAGGGTCGAGCATTGTGTAGACATCCTTTCCGAAGAATTTAGAATAGCGTTTATACTCTTCAAGCGGGAGCTTGTTCAGAGAGGTTTTCTTTTTCGAGCAAGCGTGCACGATCGCACCAACGATTGTATGAGCGCGACGGAAGGGAAGCCCCTTGCGCACAAGGTAATCTGCAAGCTCTGTTGCCACCAGCCCATCGGATTGTAATTCTTGTTCGAATCGATCTTCATTGAATCGCACCGTTTTCAGCATGGATGAGCTGACGCTCAGGCAATCGCGAACCGTATCCGCAGCATCAAACAGCGCTTCTTTGTCCTCCTGCATGTCACGGTTATACGTCAGCGGCAGCCCTTTCATAATCGTCAGCAAGGCCACCAGATCGCCGTACACCCTCCCTGTCTTTCCACGGACCAATTCTGCAATATCCGGATTTTTCTTTTGCGGCATGATGCTGCTTCCCGTTGTGAAGGCATCGCCGATCTCGATAAACTGCCACTCCCGTGAATTCCAGAGCACAAGCTCTTCCGACAGGCGGCTTAGATGCATCATCGTGATCGAGGACGCGGCGAGAAACTCAAGTTGAACGTCCCTGTCGCTCACTGCGTCCATGCTGTTATCGATGATGTCGCTAAAACGAAGCGTGTGTGCGGTGAATCGACGGTCGATGGGGAACGACGTTCCCGACAACGCGCCGCCGCCCAGGGGCGAACGATTCACCCGCTTCATGCAATCGGCAAACCGCTCCCGGTCCCGATCCAACATGGAAACATGAGCGAGCAAATGATGTGCAAGTAACACCGGTTGAGCGCGTTGCAGGTGTGTGTAGCCGGGCATCATGATATGGTCATAACGCTCCGCCTTCGAGACCAACACTTTTTGCAACCGCTGAATCTGTTTTGCGATATCGCCTATCGCTCTCCTCAGAAACAACCGCTCATCAAGTGCGACCTGATCGTTGCGGCTTCGTGCTGTGTGTAGCTTCCCGCCGATGGCGCCCACTTTTTCGATCAATCTCGCCTCGATGGCCATGTGCACATCTTCCGTGACAAAACGCTTCTGTCCTACTCTCGTTGCTTCAAGCGGAAACCTGCCACGTTCAATGTCTTTCTGGATTTGCAAGAGGGCTGTTCGAATTCGCCGCGCTTCCCGCGCAGAAATAATCTTGCATCTGGCAAGCATGGCGACATGCGCGAGGCTGCCGGCTATATCCTCACGATAGAGACGCCTATCGATCGGGAGTGAAGATGAAAATGCCACTGCTTCTGGATGGAGGGGTGTGCGAAAGCGGCCGTGCCAGATTTTCATCGGGCAG
>CAYPVN010000204.1:0-3205 GCA_964414155.1 uncultured Chitinophagales bacterium | reverse complement strand
GCACATGTTCAAACACTTTAAAGGGGGAAAAATACGATGAGACCTTCTCTGCAACCATCCAAAGGAATAGCAGGCCTAATCCTCCTCTTGCTGTTAGCGGTTTTTGGCATTTCGGCACCAGCTTCTGCCCAAGACATCTCAATTAGATCTGTTGTCGCTCCGGTGAATACGCTTTCGTACGGTGATATCGACTTCGTGAATTCTTCATCGCCGAAGTGGCTCTTCACAATTAGCATTGATGTTGTTCCGCCCGCGACGGTTACAGCAGTCATGACAATGACACTTGATGTTTCCCTTGCAACTGGTGAGTACTATCAAGGGGCGACGGAACTCATTACAAAGTCGTTTGAAATCAACTCATCCCGCTCAGTTACAAATCTTGATATCGGACGGGGAAAGCCTATTGAGGATTCGACATTTACGCTGGATGAAACCGCAAAAAGGCGTATCCAGGATATTGCCTTATCCAGCGGTTCAATGCCGGCGGGAAGATATGACTTTCATGTGAAGGTCAAAGCAGAAGGTAATGTTGGGACCGATAACTTTTCGATCATCCTTTCGAACCCTGCAACCGTTGAACTGTTAGCACCTGCTGACAAAGATCCTTTTGTTAATGAGTTTCCGCTGTTCCAGTGGCGGGGGGACGCTCCACGATGGAGTGTTGCGGTGTACGAACTCCTCCCCGGACAAACCAGTTTGGAGGAGGCAATTTCAGGCGTTCCACATCTTCCACTCACGACCACAGGCGCGCAAGTGTTTCAATACCCGCTTGGTGGTGTAAGGCCGCTCCAGCCGGGTCATGTATATGTGTGGTTTGTACAAGGACATGTGGCAGCAACCGGTGGAACGGAACACATTTTTAGAAGTGAGTTGCGATCGTTCACGGTTGTCTCGGCGAGGCTCACCACATCCGATTTGTTGGATCAGCTTGAACAGGCCTTGGGCCCGAAGTATCGCGGCTTGTTTGATCAGATTCGTGCAGAGGGACTCACTCCCTCCAACGCCGTTCGTCTCAATGGATCCCCCATATCAACGACAGATTTGCTCAGGTTATTGAATCAGCTGAGAAGCAACCCTGATGCAGCATCTGTCACGCTTGAGTAGCATGATCTTATAGAGAGGGGGCTTCCATGAAATCACAACTGAAAACTCTTGCAATACTCATGGCAATTACCGGGACCTGCGTTCCGGTTGCCGCCGCTGCTGTTCCGCCGGCTGAATCACCCGTCGCTTTAGTAAGCAAGGTAGTGTTGGATGTTACACGCAAGGAAGCCTTTAAGGACTGGCAGATTGCAAGGCGGGGAGAAACACTCTCGTCGGGTGATAGGGTGAAAACAGGAGAGAAGTCGGTCGCCGTCATTAAATTCAAAGACAACAGCATGGTCCGGGTTCGCGAGCTATCGGAACTTACAGTTACAGGAACCACCAATGGTTCATCATTCTCGAAATCCGTCAACGTGGAAAGCGGCGTTGTCGGATTCAACATCAAGAAGCAACGCTCTGATGAAGAATTCCGGTTTACGTCGCCAACCTCTGTCGCTTCGATCCGCGGCACGAGTGGAAAGTTCGTCTCGGGTGGTTTCTCCGACACACTCACGATAATTGAGGGTGCGGTACTCATGACGAACTCGGCCTCATTCGAGTTTGTGGAGGTGCGGGCCGGGTATACCGGAATATCGAACTCCAATGGGACAATCTCAACACGACCGGCGACACAGGAAGAGTTGACCACGGCCAGCAATGCAGCCAGAGTCTCCGACCAGGAGAACAAACTTGAGATCGAGCTTCGGGACAACCAGGGAAACAGAAAAGAACTAAAGATTGAAATCAAGGAATGATCGTTTGAATAAAGAGATGATTGTTCCTCTCAACAAATTTGCTTCCTAACATAAGAGCCCTATGGAGAAGTCGCTTCATAGGGCTTTTTTGTAGGTCTCACAACGAGAAGGATAACTCTCCCTGCCCTGTATGAACATTTCAAAGAACCGCCACGCCCGCTGGGTTTCCATTACACTCGTGGTCACTTTTGTTTCTCTCTCTCTATCCCATTTCTTATCCACCGCCCATGCTCAGGTTTCCACAAGGATCTCTTCAGTTGAACCAACGGAGATTGTCCAGAACACGCCATTGAAGATACAGACTCAGTTGTTGGGAGCAGAATCAATAGTCAATGTATTTTTCTTGTACAGACCTTTTGCCGTCAACGAGTGGACAAAGTTGGAAATGGATGTCGTCGGGAATACGGCAACGGCAAACATTCCAGCGAGAGATGTCTTGCCTCCATTCATAGAATACTACCTCATCCTCGCTGATCGCGCGGGGACACTCGAAACATACCCGTTGAGCGAAAGCACTGACCCGCTCTCCACACCTCCGGGCAAAACGCTGCAGATCAGGGTACATGCTCAAGGGGACGCAGAGCAGCAAGTGATTTTCCTGAGCCCCGAGCCATTCTCAACCGTCCCGGCCGGTGAACTTTTGATTTCCGTCTCACTCTTTCGTGTTGATACCGTCGTTGATAGGCGGGCGACTCAGGTGTTCCTCGATGCAAAGGAAATTACATCTGAAGCAGTGTTCAGCGGCGAAATTATTGTATATGCACCGGACGATGGCGTCACGTGGCTTACACAGGGAACACACAGAGTTACGGTGAGGCTCTTCAACCGCGATGGAGAATTGCACGGTGAGTCGAGCCTTAGCTTCACTGTTCCCGGTCTGGAAGATCTCGGTCAGCCGGCGCAGCCGGCCTTCACCTATGGGATCGGAATGCAACTGGAATCGCGCAATGAGAGGATCAACAATTCAGGCACGTGGTACAATCGCGGCAACCTGCAATTCAGCGGTAAGCAGGGTAACTGGCAGTTCCTGTCAAGGGTTTTCATAACATCCGATGAGAAGAACGATCGCCAGCCACAGAACCGGTACTCTCTCGGAGTTGAATCGCCCTGGATCAAGGCAACATACGGCGATGTGTACCCTTCATTCCCGGATCTCATTCTCAGCGGCAAGCGGGTCCGTGGGCTTTCTTCATCACTCAAGCTTGATTTTTTAAATGTCGATCTCACTCTGGGAAAGACAACGCGTGATGTCGAGGGGGCCTTGTTGAAGCTCATTCGTGCAGACACTCTTTCCCGTGAACAGGAACGCGACTCAAATGCTGCTTACGGTAAAATCAACGATCAGACATGGGGAAAATTCAGTTACG
>CAYPVN010000203.1:0-3221 GCA_964414155.1 uncultured Chitinophagales bacterium | reverse complement strand
CTACGGCCCTAACTCCGAAATCTGGATGCCGGCGTATTCCCCACCACCGGAAATTGAATATGGCAGCGGAATCCCCCACGGAACTGTTGATGCGTTCTCCATCAAGAGCAGCATCCTTAAACGGACTCATCCTGTTTTCGCGTACACACCTCCAGGCTACAACAAATCAAAGCATCCATATCCCGCAATGTATGTCACTGATGGTGGCGAATACATAAGTCTTGCCCTGATGCTCAATGTCCTTGACAATATGATAGCTGAAAAGAGAATTCAACCGATCATCGCGATCTTCATCGATCCGCGAACAGATGTTCAGGATTCAGAGACAAGCAAGCGGATGACCGATTACATGATGAACGATAGGTTTGTGAATTTCTTGATCAGCGAACTACGCCCGAAAATCACCAGACGATATCGCACAAGCCAATCCCCTGAACAAACGGCAATCATGGGGGCTTCGCTCGGCGGATTGATCGCCACGTATGCCGCATACACGCGTCCCGATGTATTCGGACTTTGCGCGGCGCAATCTCCCGCCTACTGGATGACTGAGGGCGCAATGACCAGAATGATATCACGCGGGCCGAAGAAGCCGATCAAAATCTCCATCGATACGGGAACCATACGCGACGCGCAAGATGAGGCCCGAAGAATGAAGAAGGTTCTGAAAAGAAAACGCTACACATTTCGCTACACCGAGCATCCCGAATCGCACAACTGGGTAAACTGGCGTGCTCGAATTGCAGAAATACTGACTTTTTTCTGGGGGAAGGATCCGCTGGGAAGCTAGGATTGGTCGCTACTCAGAACTCAAACACCAGGCACTGTCCGGGCTGTAGTCTTACATCGATCTGACCGTCCTGCACTTTTATCTTCTTCCTGCTAAGCAGGTCGGTAACGCTCCTTCTCTTCGTCCCAATTCTTAGCGATGATTGCTCCATCGATACCCAGTTTGAATTGCTGACAACTGCAAGCCGTTGGCCTGTCGGGCTGGAGACGCGCGCAAATGCAAGGATGTGCTCGTTGCTTTCGTGCAGCATCACGAACGATTGGGGGCTTGGATCTACAATGAGGCTCTCGTATCTGGCACGAACTCTTGTGACCTTTTCAACGAAATCTGTCAACTGCATCTTGTTCTGCCAATCATACGCATGCTCGCTGAAAAGAGGCAGTTTTTCGGAGGGAAGATGTCTCAACTCCTCCTTCGAAAAATCAAGCCCTGTGTTGATGGGAAACGTTTCCGCAAGCTCGAATCCGGAATGAATGTATGGAATTGCCGGTATGAAGTTGTTGATGGCCCACGCCCAGCGGGAATACGTTGCGCCTCCCGTTCGTGCCGCTGCGCGCGGTGTGTTGTGGCTCTCGGCAGTCGCAAAAAAAGGAATTGGAAATCCTTCGCCAGCCATCCTTCTGCATAATGCTTTCATTCGGGCAGGATGGTGCTCGTCGATCCAGCAAAATCCAATGACGGCGTTGTAGCCTTCCTCCCTGCTCCGTCTCGTCACGGAAAAATTTTCATCCCAGAAAGCGAAGTCGGGATCAATACTGCGGGCGGCACTGACCATCTCAGACTTCAATTCCATCGGCAGCGCATGGCCCATATCGATCATCACACCGTCGATATGGAACTCCTTCTGGTAGTAGGGCACAATCCCAACGATCTTATCCCACAACGGTCTATTGATATACTGCGGCTGCGTCAACCGTGCGTCGTACATTCTGATCGTATTGTACGCAATGTAGTTGAAGTCGGGATGTGTGTACATTCGGAGATAGGTGACGTCGTCCCACGGGGGTTGGTTATCATCGGGGGGCCAATCCGCGAACGCCCCAGGGACTTTCAGCCTGCGCCCGTCAGAGAGAACTCCAACGTAGCGGCCATCTTCCTTCACTACTCTCTCCGGCTCGGGCGTGGGTGTGAAGAGATCCCGATACACCTGGTGTGGCGGCAACAGATTGTCGAACCCATGCTCTCGAACATCATGGTGAATTCGCTCCAGCTCTGCCTGAGTAAACAAGGGAGAACCATACGCATGTTCATCCATATGGTGTTGATCGCGTAAGGGAACCTCTTCTCGAATCCAGTAGAACCAATAGGGATATTCCTTCACCCAATCGGCATCTTTCGAAGCAGTTCGGAACACAAACTCTACAACCACGCGCAGCTCCATCCTGTGCGTTGCCTCGACGAATGCTTCGAATTCCGTTTTCACACCCACTCCAAGCCAGGGTTCACTCAGGTTTTCGTCAAGTTCGTAGGGATTGCGTATCGCGTAGGGTGATCCGAGTGTCCCCTTGTTTCCATCTTGACCGATTGCTGTGATCGGCAGAAGATGAATAGTATTTGCACCAAGCCTCTTGATGTAAGGCAGGAGAGCAATGGCCTTGAGGAAGGTTCCCGTTTCTCTGAATCCATCTTCGTTCACCGGCAGATCGAGTTTCCCGTTTGCATTGTGGTCGAATGCAACAGTCGTTCGAACAAACATATTGTAAATGACAGCTTCTCTTGTCCATTCCCCACCCGACGGAGCGCTCTGCCGTGGCTTTCTTGATTTCTTCACCTTCTTGATGGCGTCAAGATAGAAGTCAACGGGATCGACGCGTACCGCCCTTGCTTTTCCTTCCCCAATCCACAACGATGGAACAAGATACAGGGGCTTCCCTTTGCCCCGCATTTTCCTTTTCTGTTTTAAAGACGCTTCAATTTTATCAAGTGCATCTCTTGGCGTTAGCTGGCTCATGGTTACGTTCGGGAAGTCAATTTCAATTTAGAAAAGATAGCAAGAAGGTTTGATGAGAAGAAGCTGGCGCATCTTCATTTCGACCACGAGCTATGATAGAGAAATCACATTGGAAATGCAAAACGTAGTCAGCGACACCGTCGGGGTTCGGATATTTGAATTCCCTTTCAAAGATTGTATATTGACGAGAGACAAATCCCACAGTGCGTAAGACCAGCCCCTCGAAACATGTAGCTGCCGGACAGGCTTCCTCCGCTACCACGAATACCGAATTGTGTAAGAGATTGTCTTTTCCTGATCCTTGCCGACCTTGACCGGGAATTTCATCGTCGACTGGTCCACCTTCTCCCACGTATCGGAGCTCTTGACGATCTCCCACTGGCTCCACCTCCAGGGGTGTTCGTACACCTGCACCTCGACAGATTCGTTCTTGTGGTTGCGCACCTTTATCTCGATCGTCTCCTCCACCACATGGCCTCC
>CAYPVN010000202.1:0-3238 GCA_964414155.1 uncultured Chitinophagales bacterium | reverse complement strand
TCTCTGAATGATCTGGATGAAGGCTTCACCACCGCTTCGCGCGATCTCTCCCAAACCCGCCCTACCGCAGTCAACTTGTTTACAGCGCTTGACCGGATGCAGAAGGTCTACCGCGCGTTCCATTCTACCACAATAGAAAATATTCGACTTGAACTTGAACGAGAAGCTCTCACAATCCAGCAAGAAGATATCGATGCCTGTCACAGCATCGGAGAACACGGCGCCAAACTTATTAAACCAGGCTCATCCATCCTTACACACTGCAACACCGGCGCGTTAGCCACTGCGGGAGAAGGAACAGCCCAGGGCATCATCACGACTGCCGCACGACAGGGCAAAATCCTACGCGTGTTCGTTGATGAGACCCGGCCGCTGTTGCAAGGTTCCCGCCTCACAAGCTGGGAACTTGTAAAGCACGGCATTGAAGCGATTCTCATTACAGACAGCACGGCAGGGTTTCTCATGCAACAAAGAAGAGTAGATGCCGTACTTGTAGGAGCCGACAGAATCGCGGCAAACGGGGATGTTGCCAACAAAATCGGAACATACTCGCTGGCTGTTTTGGCGGACAGCCATGGTGTTCCTTTTTATGTCGCGGCTCCCACGTCGTCAGTGGATGTCACGACAAAGTCAGGGAATGATATTCAGGTGGAAGAACGGAATGCGGAAGAAGTAACTCATGTGCAGGGAATCCGGGTCGCGGCTGAAGGGGTGCACGTGTACGCTCCGGCCTTCGATATCACGCCGAACAAACTTGTTACTGCGATTGTTACAGAATACGGAGTGCTGAAGCCGCCATTTTATCAATCGCTTAAAGACGCGATAGCACGACCGGTTGAAGCCCGATGATTACCAAAACAGAAGCGATCATCCTTAAGGGGATGAAGTACAGAGAAACAAGCAAGATTCTCACGCTCTATACTCGTCAATACGGCAAGATCTCTGTGATTGCAAAGGGTGCCCGAAGCCCGAAGAGCAAGTTCGGTTCCGCATTGGAGCCGATGAATTATGTCTTGGCGGTCTTCTACAAGAAAGACAACAGGGACTTGCACCTTCTGGCTCAATGTGATCTCATGAAGTCGTTCCGCGGACTTTCCGAAGATATGGATCGGCTTCATGCCGCCATGGCGGTGGTGGAGCTTGTTAATGCGGTTTCGCATGCGGAAGAACAGAACGAGCAGTTGTTCCTGACCACGGTTCAGTCTCTTGATGAGATCAATCGTGCAACAAAAAATGCTCTCCATGTGTTATATCTGTTCGAGATGAGATTATCGGAGATTCTTGGTTTCAAGCCCAACTTCAGTTCGTGCTTCAGTTGTGGCCGGGAGATTGACGCAGTCTCGGTTGGAACAAAGGGCGTTGAATTGCATTTAAGTGGTGGCGGCGCTTTCTGTGTTACCTGTGCACACAAGTCTTTAGGGCAGGGAAGAATATCGCTTGCTGCTCTAAGAGTCTTGCAACGCCTTCAGGAAATGAAGGATATTGGTGCTGCAACCCGGCTTGCCCTTTCAGCGTCGCTACGTAATGAAGTATCCGGAACACTGCGTCGTTTTCTGCAGAGCCATGTCGATGGTCTGCACAAATTGAAATCCGAGAATGTGTTTGCGGCGATTGCATGAGAATTTTTTCATTTGGAATTCACCTCGCTTTAATCGAAGCTACGTATACGAAGCTAACAATGTAAGGTAAGACTAAACCAAAGGAGGTAAGGAAGTATGTTTAAACGATCTGTTGTTGCCGCGTTGGTGTTGATCAGCATAGGCATTATTTTCGGTGCTCTGCTTGTATCAAACTTCAGCGGTGGTGTGGATGCAGGGTTTGCAGGAGGACGCGGTGATGTCAAGCTTGGAGGTCCAACACCACTGACAAATGCCAGCTTTGATCTCAAGAAGAGCAGTGAAAACTTTGTCGCCGTCGCGAAAGCAGTAACCCCATCGGTTGTTGCCATTACGGTAACCACATCGGGAAAGGACCGTGACAAGAACATCCCGCAGGACTTCTTCCATTTCTTCGGTCCGGATTTTAAGGCACCGGAGCCTTCTCCCTCGCAGGGCGCAGGTTCGGGAGTCATTATCACGCCGGATGGATATATCGTCACCAATAACCATGTGGTGGAAGGTGCCGACAAGGGTGGGATTGAAGTGATGATGCAGGAGAAAGTCCGCTACAAGGCAAAACTTATCGGGACTGACCCAACGACCGATCTGGCCGTCATCAAGATCGAGGCAAAAGACTTGCCAGTTGCAGCACTTGGCAATTCTGAAAACGTTCAAGTCGGTGAATGGGTGCTTGCGATTGGAAATCCCCTGGGACTGACGTCCACCGTGACGGCCGGGATCATCAGCGCCGTAGGCAGAAACATCAGGATCATAAACGATACCTACGGCATCGAGAATTTTATTCAGACTGACGCAGCGATCAACCCGGGAAACAGCGGTGGCGCTCTTGTGAACGTGAGCGGAGAAGTCGTCGGCATCAACACGGCGATCGCAACGACCAATGCCCGATATCAGGGCTATGGATTTGCGGTTCCGATCAATCTCGTCAAAACTGTTGCTGCTGATCTGATCAGAGACGGCAAGGTTAGGCGGGGCTACATCGGTGTGCAAATCGGAACCGTCGATCAGACAATGGCAAGCGCCCTCGGACTGGATAAGGTTCAGGGTGTGTTGGTTCAGGGATTGGTGAAGGGCGGGGCAGGTGAGACTGCCGGCCTTAAGGAGAGCGATGTCATACTCTCGATAGACGGGAAAGAAACGAACGCGCCAAACGAATTGCAAAGCTACGTCGCAACCCGGCATCCCGGTGATGTGGTGGCGCTGAAGATTTTCCGGGAGGGGAAAACCATCGAGAAGAAGGTAACCCTGAAGGCGCGGGAGGAAGAAGGCACCACGGTAAAGGCGTCGAACAGGGACAGCGAAGATGAGGTTGAGCCTGAAGCACCCAGGTTGGTGAAGTTCGAGAATCTCGGACTGAGTGTCCGGCCGCTGACCTCGGATGAGAAGAAAAGTGCAGAGGTCGACAAGGGAGTTTTGGTGGCCGATGTGAAACAGTTTGGTGAAGCGTTCAATAGGGATGTCAGGGCGAACGACATTATCGTTGAAGCCGACCGGAAAGAGGTACAGTCGCCGAACGATCTAAAGAAGACAATTGAGAGTCACAAACCCGGTGACTCTATTCTCCTTCGCATCAAGCGGGGGAACGGTACGAATTACTACGCAGCCGTTCAGCTGCCTAA
>CAYPVN010000201.1:0-3254 GCA_964414155.1 uncultured Chitinophagales bacterium | reverse complement strand
ATATTGGTGATGAGCAGTCAATCGAAAATGATTTGAGCACGTTCAGCTCTCATCTCACAAACCTGAAAGAGATCGACACAAACGCAGATGCGGGCAGTCTGGTGTTGATTGACGAGATCGGTTCAGGAACTGATCCGGGTGAAGGTAGTGCCATCGCGGCTTCGCTACTGGAATCCCTGACCAGAAGGGGAGCGTTTACAATTGCCACAACGCATCACGGTGCGCTGAAAGTTTTTGCTCACAACACGGATGGGGTTGGAAACGGTGCGATGGAATTTGATCAGGATACCCTCACACCAACATATCGCTTTCGGGCCGGGGTGCCGGGAAGCAGCTATGCTCTTGAAATGGCTGGCCGTCTCGGGTTGAACGAATCCCTCTTGCAGAGCGCGCGGGAACGGTTGGGACAACAGCAGACGAAGCTTGACAGTCTGATTACAGACCTCGAAGCGTCGATGCAAAAACAGAGGAAGGAACTTGAATCTCTTCTGCAGGAGAAATCTCGACTCAGCGAGCTTGTGGAGCAATACGAGACCAAGCTGGCATCGCAGTCGAAGGAGCTCCGGCAATTAAAACGAGATGCGGTTGATGAGGCGAGACAAATCGTTGAGCGTGCCAATGCTGTGATTGAACAGAGCATCAAGCAGATACGGGAGAGTTCGGCGAGCGCCCAGGTTGTCAAGGACGTTCGAGCGGAGGTTTCGGATATGAAACAAGAGATCATGCAACAACAACAGGCACTTCAACAAGTCGAGACAGCCGATCCTCGTCTAACCGTGGGGAACTTGGTCACGGTAACCGATGGTAGCGAAGTAGGTGAAGTGGAGAATTTCTCCACGGATGGAAAAACTGCAACCGTTGTCTTTGGCAGCGTCAAGATGAAAGTCTCTTTGTCCGACCTTCATCTCTCTCATCAGAGGAAATCACAGCAGAGACACTTACATGCAAATGTGGAAGTAGATCCAAAGGATTTGCTCAAAGGACTTGACCTGCGAGGGATGATGGGAGATGAAGCTCTGCCACTTATCGACAAGTTTCTTGATGATGCAATCTTGGCGGGTCTTTATCGAATTGACATCATTCATGGTAAAGGGACTGGTGCACTTCGGAAGAAAGTAACAGACTTTCTTTCCCACCACCCCAGAGTGAAATCCTATCGACTTGGGGAATGGAACGAGGGTGGGACCGGTGCAACGGTGGTTGAGTTAGTGGAGACTTAAGGTTAATGGGGCGACGGGAAATACATAAGGTGTTGGTTGCCAATCGGGGCGAAATTGCCGTACGAATAATGCGCACTTGCAAAGAGATGGGCATCTCCACCGTTGCCGTCTATTCAGATGCAGATCGGAATATGCCGCACGTCTACACCGCAGATGAAGCATATCGTATCGGTCCGCCCCCTTCACGAGAAAGTTATCTTCACATGGATCACATTCTGGAAGCTGCGAAGAAGGCGCACGCGGATGCCATTCATCCCGGGTACGGGTTCTTGTCGGAAAATGATGAATTTGCGGAGCGCGTCGCAGATGAAGGACTGATATTCATCGGGCCACGTCCTGAATCGATCCGGGCGATGGGGGACAAGACACGGGCGCGCAAGGTTGCAATGGAAGCAAACGTCCCCATCGTGCCAGGATCCGAAGGTGCTCTCACTTCCGAAGACGAGGCAAGAGCTGCCTGTGCCGGTCTGGGATATCCGGTGCTAATAAAGGCCTCGGCTGGTGGAGGTGGAAAGGGGATGCGGATTATCAGGAGTGAAAACGACCTGTCTCGTGCCCTTAACGGAGCCAGGGCGGAGGCACTTTCGGCATTTGGCGATCAGCGGGTATATGTCGAAAAATATCTTGAGAGCCCTCGACACATTGAGTTTCAAATCCTTGCAGATCAATATGGTAACACCATTCATCTCGGCGAAAGAGAATGCTCGATCCAGCGCCGCCATCAAAAAGTGGTTGAGGAATCTCCGTCGACAATCGTTGATGAAGAGTTGCGGGCAAGGATGGGTGCGACCGCCGTCATGGTTGCCAAAGCCTGCGGTTACGAAAACGCCGGCACGGTGGAGTTTCTAGTCGATAAGGACAGGAACTACTATTTCCTTGAGATGAATACTCGCCTTCAGGTGGAGCACCCGGTCACCGAGATGCGGACTGGAATCGACCTAGTTGCTCAGCAATTGAAAATCGCATCGGGTGAGCGGCTCTCTTTCACTCAAGAAGAGATCGAATTTCGCGGCCATGCAATTGAGTGTCGTATCTATGCGGAAGACGGCGAACACGATTTTCTGCCTTCAACCGGGAGGATCTCTCACTTGAAGCCAAGTCAAGGCTTCGGCATCAGGGACGATCGAGGAGTAGAAGCCGGGGGGGAGATATCCGTGTATTATGACCCAATGATCTCAAAGCTGGTGGCATGGGGAAAGACTAGAAACGAAGCCATTGAAAGAATGAAGAGGGCTCTGAGAGACTATGAGATCTTGGGAGTTACGACCAACATTCCTGTAAACTTGTTCGTTATGGATCATCCGAAATTCGCCGACGGTAATTTCGATACCAATTTCTTTACGAGTCATTTCAAGCCTGAGCTGCTCCCAATACCCGAAAAGATCCAATTTGAAGCAGCCGCGATCGTCTGTTGTCTGCTTCGTCATCAAGACGTCAAAGCAAAGTTCAGTATCCCGTTGAACGGCGTGTTTGAAAGATCAAGAATGACAAGTCATAGGATTGATTTATCTGAGAAGCAGACTCGACTGACCAAGTGGAAGAGCCAACGCATTGATAACCTCAGGTCATAGATGAGCACATATTTGGTAAATTCTGCCTCGTTCCAAGCCAGCGTCTCGATTCTGGAAAATCATACAATCCTTATCAACGGCATAAAGATACGATTTGACATCAAAGAACTCAATGCAAATTGCTTCTCTGTTGTGACTAATGGATATTCATCGAAAGTTATAATTCAAAAGAGCGAAGCTGGCTATCATGCTCTCTTTGGCTCCTTTGTGCGAGAATTCGTTCTCAAATCGGAGCGGGAACTGCTCTTGGAGTCCTACGGGAACAAGTCTGACGCGGTGAAGCATCGACTCGAGGTTCGTGCTCCTATGCCCGCACTCGTTGTACAAATTGAAGTCGAAGTTGGTGATTCAATTGAAGCAGGCCACAGTCTTGTTAAGCTTGAAGCCATGAAGATGGAAAATGAGTTGAAGGCACATCAGTCAGGCAGGGTAAAACAAATTCATGTGGCAAAGGGAGATACCG
>CAYPVN010000200.1:0-3259 GCA_964414155.1 uncultured Chitinophagales bacterium | reverse complement strand
CCAATTCACGGATGAGAATATACGGAAACACCTTCAGAGGCACAAATCTAAATTCCATATTAGTCCCTCCACGCTAACCCTTGTACCAGCACAAAAGACAACTCGTTCCCATCAACACAAAAAGATGACAGGTGGAATTTTTTGTAACTTGCTTGCGTTGTACCCGTTGATTGGGTTTATTCTAGGACAACGCAATGCGACATGTGGGGAGGAAGTAGTAATGAACACTCTTGTTCAAGATTCAGTTTGATAAGATACGAGACTATGAATTTTACACCACAGACAGGCTTTGTAATGTTTCGGATTGTAATTCCTACGTTAATCTTTTTGATTCAAATCTTCTTGTACACAAAAGCACGACGATGGCTTCTGGAAACATATCCTGAGAAGAAAATCCTCCGCTACCTTGTAACAGGTATTTTCCTCTGTTACAATGCGGCCCTAGCCTATGTGGCGATACAGCGGCCGCGCCTGCTTGATACCCCTGATTGGTTCATCTATTTTGGGGCGTACCCGTTCTATGTTTGGCACGGGGCCACTCTTTTTGTCGGCTTAGTCCTTCTTATCAGTTGGGTAATAAAGCTGCCATTCAGAACAATACTTGGCGTTTCGCGCCTCATCCCCCCTGCCCGAACAAAGCTTGCCCAATGGGAATCGAAGGAATCATTCCAGCAGTTCAACAACTCGCGGCGAATGTTCCTGCGCCGGGGAGTCTACGGGTTGACGGCTGTGTCATTCTCCGGAACAGCGTATGGCGTCTTTCTTGAAAAACATTCACACGAAGTGAACGATGTCGAATTTCCCATCCGAAACCTGCACCCTGCCCTTGACGGGTTTACGATCAGTCTGATAAGTGACATTCACTCTAGCGTGTTCATGACAAAGAAGGATATGGATCGCTACGTGGATTTGGTCAATGAGATGGGTTCGGATATGGTTGTTGTGCCCGGCGATTTTGTCAATAGCAATCTTGAAGAGGTTTATCCATTCGCCGAGGCGTTCAGCAACTTGCGTGCACGATACGGCGCATTCGGTGTAATGGGAAACCACGATTATTACAACAGCAATCCAGTCCTTGTCGCGAAAGAGGTGGATGCATGCGGCGTAAAATTGTTGCGGAATGACAGGACCGTCATCGAGAAGGGAGGCGGAACTTTCTACCTTCTCGGTATCGACGACGTGGGTCGTCCCCAACAAGCTGAAGCCGCAATGGACGTGAGCATTGGGCAAGGCACACTGGACATCCCCCGGATTCTCCTCTGTCACCGGCCCTACTTCCTGCCGCAGGCCTCAGCGCGCAATATCGATCTGGTATTAAGCGGACACACACACGGAGGACAGATCGTCCTTGCACAATTCGGTGATGTCGTTATTGCTCCTGCCTCACTCGCATCCCGATACGTTTGGGGAAAGTACAACTACGGCAACACACAAATGTATATCTCTCGCGGCATTGGGACAGTCGGCCTGCCCATCAGAATCAACTGCCCGCCGGAAATCACGAAGATCAGGCTAAGAACTGCCTGAGAGGAGTCTCTACATGCTGGCAATCCGTAATCCTTTCATTGGGGGAACCTCTCAGGAAACCTAGAATCTAATTGCATTTCTGTCGCCCTTTGGATATATTCTCTCCAACTTCTTTCATGCAATTGATGGACTATAAAAAGCTCGTCAAGCACGCACAAGCCGCACGCAAACGCTCGCATTCCCCTTACTCTCGCTTTCGAGTTGGAGCAGCGCTCCTTACAAGAAAAGGCAAGATATTTACCGGTTGCAATATCGAAGTGAGCTCATTTGGTCTCACCATATGTGCCGAGCGGACAGCCATCTTCAAAGCCATCTCGGAGGGTGAAAAGAGATTTGCTGCCATTGCCATTGCCACAGACGAGGATAGTTTCACCACGCCTTGCGGTGCTTGCCGGCAAGTCTTGATGGATCTCGCAGGCAATATTGACTTTGTCATGAGCAAGAAGAATGGCGAGGTCAGAGTGATGAAAATGAGTGAGCTCATCCCCTTCCCCTTCGGTCCCAAGAACCTTCTCAAGGATTAGCGCCTCGTTATGACCGTACCTACAATTCATGACTCGCCCAGGAATACCGGATGGATCGAGGTCATAGCAGGCTGCATGTTCAGCGGAAAGACTGAAGAGCTTATCCGACGCATTCGGAGAGCGGAAATTGCGAAGCAGAAGGTGGCGATCTTCAAGCCGAAGCTCGATAACCGGTACAGCTCCGACCACATTGTGTCGCATAGCGATTCAAAGCTCCTCTCCACCTCAGTTGAGCGATCAAACGAAATCCTATCACTTGTCAGTGATGCTCAGGTCGTCGGAATTGACGAGGGACAGTTCTTCGACATGGAGATTCTTAACGTGGTCGACCTTCTGGCCAATCAGGGAAAACGGGTGATTATAGCGGGACTTGATCAGGACTATCGTGGTAAACCATTTGAGCCGATGCCACAACTTCTTGCCATCGCAGAGTATATCACGAAAACACTGGCAATCTGTGTTGTCTGCGGGAATCCTGCCGATAGGACTCAAAGAACGACATTAGCGAGCGAACGTGTCCTCGTAGGCGCGAAGGATTCTTATGAGGCACGGTGCAGACGCTGCTTCGAGCCACCACAACCTTAGCCATTCTCACCACTAGAGATCACCACATGACGATCGCATCTTTTCTGAACGGCCTATTTGGATTGTTCGTACTGATTGGAATCGCGGTTTTGTTTTCCAACAACAAGAAGCGCATCAATTGGCGGCTTGTTACTTCCGGGTTCGCCCTGCAGATCATCTTTGCAATTCTGATGCTGAAGGGAACAAACCTCGCTGAGACGTTTGCCCCGTTTGGGTGGCCGAAACTTCTGTTTGAAGCGATCAGCACTGGTTTCGTGGTCGTTCTCGGTTTTACAACCAAAGGTGCCGAATTTATCTTTGGCGATCTCGCCATTGGTCAAGGAAATCCCAAGAGCCTCGGATTCTTTTTCGCATTTCAAGTATTGCCCACCATAATCTTCTTCGCCTCCCTAATGTCGCTCTTGTACTATCTTGGAGTAATGCAGCGTGTTGTGCAGGTGATGGCATGGGTGATGGTGCGAGTCATGGGTACGAGCGGCGCAGAGTCGCTTTCGAATACAGCGAATATCTTTGTGGGGCAGACCGAGGCCCCTCTGATGATCAGACCCTTCCTCGCAAGTCTTACGAGGTCGGAGCTTCTTACAATCATGGTTGGCGGTATGTGCACTATTGCCGGAGGAGTC
>CAYPVN010000199.1:0-3263 GCA_964414155.1 uncultured Chitinophagales bacterium | reverse complement strand
GATGCGTGATCTGAAGGGAAACCTCGCAACACTCCAGCGGGAGATCGAGACAGCAGTGGAGCCGCTCGGTTTCAAACGGGAAGAGAGAGCATTCCACGCACACGTTACCATCGGAAGAGTAAAGAGTGAGAAACGCATCGGAAGCTTGATTCGCATGATGGAATCCGTTACCTTTGAAAGCCAGCCGGTGACGATAGGGGAAATCATCATCGTCAGGAGCGAGTTGGAGCACAGCGGGTCCGTCTATACCACCCTTGAGACAATTCCATTGACTGCCTGAGCGAAACAAGTGCGACGGCGTATGTGAGCCAGAGAATGAGACATCATATCAACAATCAATAGTAGACCAAAGGAGAATCCCATGTCGGACGAACGAGAAGCGAAAGCCCAGGCACTGAAAATTGCCCTCGATCAGATTGAAAAGCAGCACGGCAAAGGCTCCGTGATGCGGTTAGGCGAGGGCCCCATCCAACAGGTGGATGTTATTCCCACTGGCTCTCTTTCATTGGATGCGGCGCTGGGGATCGGTGGGATACCACGGGGACGCGTTACTGAAATCTTCGGCCCGGAATCATCCGGCAAGACGACGTTGTGCCTTCACATCATTGCTGAGGCGCAGAAGACCGGAGGCATTACGGCCTTTATTGACGCCGAGCATGCATTTGATATGGCGTACGCAAAGAAACTCGGTGTCGATGTCAACAACCTTCTTCTCTCGCAACCCGAATTTGGAGAGCAGGCTCTCGAAATTGTGGAGACGCTCGTGCGCAGCGGCGCTCTGGATGTTATCGTAATCGACTCTGTTGCAGCGTTGACGCCACGAGCGGAGATCGAAGGCGAAATGGGCGATCCGAGCATGGGCGTGCAGGCGCGACTCATGTCGCAGGCGCTACGTAAACTCACGTCGGCCATTAGCAAGTCCAAGACATCGGTCATCTTCACAAACCAGCTTCGAATGAAGATCGGCATCATGTTTGGAAACCCTGAGACGACCACCGGAGGCAACGCTCTGAAGTTCTATGCATCGGTCCGGTTGGATGTCAGGAGAATCGAAGCAATTAAGGATGGAACGAACATTATCGGCAACCGTACGCGAGTGAAGGTTGTGAAGAATAAAGTCGCACCGCCCTTCCGCGAGGCACAGTTCGACATATTGTACAACGAGGGGATCTCCAGGCTCGGCGACCTGATCGACATCGCCGTTGAGCATAACGTGATTGCGAAGTCCGGTTCCTGGTTCTCCTACAAGGATGACCGCATTGGACAGGGACGCGATGCAGTGAAGAAGTACCTCCAGGAGAATCAAGCGCAAGCCAAAACTATTGAGCTGGAGATGCGAAAGAAACTGGGTCTGGTCCCGACGAATGGTCATCAGGCACCAGAGCAGCAAAGTGCCGAGGCAGCCCGGAAGGCACCGCAGCCAATACAACCGGGATCAAGACCCCCCACCTCACCGATGACATCGAAGCCAGCGCCGCAACCCGTGGCGATGTCCAAACCTGAGATGGCCAAGAAACGATAACGTCAAGTAGTCGAGATGCATGTAAGAACATGCGCATCACGAAGATCGAAGCCCAGAAACGCCGCTCAGGCAGAAAAAGCATTTTCGTCGACGGAAAGTTTCTCGCCGGCGTTAGCAGTGAAACTCTCCTCCGAACGGGCCTCCGCAGCGGAGATGCGATCGATCCTGCAACAATCCAATCTCTGCAACAGGCTGAAGGGCTTCTCAGCGCAAAGAATGCCGCTCTTCGATTTCTTTCCGTCCGACCCCGCACTGTGCGTGAGATCCGCGACAAACTTCGCGAAAAGGAATACGCAGACAGCGAAATCGCCAATACTATCGAAGAGCTTCAACGGGCAGGTCTCCTTGATGATGGTGCCTTTGCGAGGATGTACGTCCGCAGCGCCATGCAGGTCCGGCCGATTGGAAAGATCCTCTTGAAACGGAAAATGCTTCTTCTGGGAGTAGAGATGAAAACCATCGAGGAAGCATTAACTGAGACGCTGGCTGAATTTGATCAAGGTCAGGTTGCCAGGGCGTCGGCTGAAAAATTCCTTGCCCGTGGAAGCCATACAGGGAGGCAGCGCGATCTACTGAAGGATCGAAAAAGAGTAGGCAGCTACCTTGCGCGACGCGGATTTACCTGGGATGTGATCGAACCTATTCTCAACCAATTACTCTCCATGCACAATCGGGATACCGAATGAACCGGGTTGTCTTTGATATTGAGACGCTGGGCTTTCCCCTCGAATCACTCGACGAAGAGCGGCAGGCATATCTCCTGAAGTTCGCAAAGACGGAGGAGGAAAAGGTCGAGGCAATCCAGAGGCTCAACCTGAACCCGTTCACGGCACAGGTCATCGCGATAGGAATGCTAAACCCCGACTCGAATCAGGGAAAGGTCTTCTATCAGGCCCCAAAGCAGGAGCCGACGTTTTCGGAGGATGGACTTGTCGAATTCGTTTCTTGCTCAGAAGAGGAGATGTTGCAGGAGTTCTGGAAAACAATGAATCACTATGCTCAATTCATCACATTCAATGGACGCACTTTCGATTGCCCATTTTTGATGTTGCGCTCCGCACTCCTCGGAATCAAATCCACCCGCAATCTTCTCCCCTACCGCTACAATGCAACCGAGCACTGCGACCTTATGGAGCAGCTGACGTTCTACGGCTCATTCAGAAAATTCAATCTCGATTTTTATTGCAAAGGGTTCGGGATCAAGAGCCCCAAGAGCGAGGGTATCACCGGACTCGATCTCGGACCGCTGTTCACCGAGGGACGTTTCCTGGAAATTGCCCGCTATTGTTTGGGTGATGTGAAAGCGACGGCGGAGCTGTATCATCGATGGCAAAACTTGCTTGCGTTTGAGAAGTAAGTCTATCCTGAGGCTCTGGCAATAAAAAAGCCGGGAGTAAGTGCTCCCGGCTTCTCAATTTTGCGACATCTAATCACTTCAGGCATTACTTGGAACTCTCGGCCATCGTTTCGCAACTTCATGATAAATGCTCGCGGCCGCAAACAGCTTGAGCAAATCCCACCACGTAAATATCAGAAAGCCGGCATTAAACGCCAACGCCCATTCGTGGAAGTACACGGCGTACAGTTGAATTGTGCCGGAAAGAAAAACGACAAGAAGACCTGTGACCATGGAAAGAAGTGACCACAGGAATGCGCGTCTCTGCTCCACAAGATAGCCCACAATCGCCGCCGCGATTGGAAACGCCAGCAGGTATCCTCCCGTCGGTCCAAGCAGTTTGGC